>JBDTLQ010000262.1:0-5171 GCA_039934715.1 Ignavibacteria bacterium
CATCTTGGGTGTGCTGCCCCCCGATAGCGCAACATTGATCTTACCCTTGACAAGTATAACCTCTTCACAATCCCTTCTGAACTCATCCGCAAGGCCTTCTGCAAGATCTAATGAAGTCTCAAATATTTCAAATGAAGTTTCGATGAAAGTTAAAAGTTAAAAGTTGAAAGCTAAAAGTTGAAAGTTAAAAGTTAAAAATCATAAATTCCAAATCCGAAATTCCAAATTCCAAATTCGAAATTCCAAATTCCAAATTCCAAATTCGAAATTCCAAATCCCAAATTTAATATAGAAATCACAATTCACAATACGTCCCGTCGTTGACAAGGTTCTTGCACGGATATCTCCACATAAATCCTTTGCCTGCAATGAGATCATCCGCGCAGTCAGGACCCCATGTACCCGCAGGGTATCCAAAAACTTTTATTTCGGGATCCTTCTCCCATGCATTGAGTATTGGCTGTATAAATCTCCAGCAAGCTTCAACTGCATCCACGCGGATGAATAATGTAGAGTCACCAAGCATGCAGTCTAAAAGAAGTTTCTCGTACGCGCTTGGCAGATTGATATTAAGAAGATCCTTATAATGAAAATCCATATTTACATTCTGAACTTTAAATTCAGTCCCCGGGACTTTCATCGCGAACTTGATCAGTATCCCTTCATCAGGCTGAATCCTTATCACAAGCATGTTATAAGACTGCGAGAGATTATGTTCACTTTTAAAAAGCTGATAAGGAGTTGGTTTAAAATGCAATACAACTTCAGTGACCCGGGTTGGCATCTGCTTGCCTGCACGTATATAAAACGGAACTCCTCCCCATCTCCAGTTGTCAATAAAAAATTTCATCGCGACAAATGTTTCGGTTCTTGAATCCTTAGCTACATCTTTTTCATCACGATAGCCCGGCACTTTCTCTCCGCGTATCACAGATTCAGTATACTGACCACGCAATACCGCTTTGTGTACTTCCTCTTCCCTGATCGGTCGTATGGATTGAAAAACTTTTAGTGATTCATCTCTGATCGAGTTGGAATGAAAAGTTGAAGGCGGTTCCATCGCGACATACCCGACTATCTGCATAAGATGATTCTGCACCACGTCTCTCAAAATTCCTGACTTGTCATAATATCCTCCGCGATTTTCTATTCCAATGCTTTCAATGGAAGTGATCTCAATGTGATCGACATAGTTCCGGTTCCATAGCGGTTCAAAGACACCGTTTGCAAATCGTGTTACTAAAATATTCTGTACTGATTCTTTTCCAAGGTAATGGTCTATTCTGTAAATCTGTGTTTCAGAAAAATATTTACTAACAAGATCATTTAGCTTGATCGCCGATTCAAGGTCATGACCAAAAGGTTTTTCAATTATAATTCTTGTCCATGAATTCTCTTCAGCGCATTTGCTCAGATCTGCCTGACCGATGTTCTCTACGATTCCCGGAAGTGCGTCAGGTGGAACTGCCATATACAAAAGCCGGTTGCCATTAATCTTTCTTTCTTTGTCAAATTTATCAAGTTGGGATTTGAGAGCTTTATAAGATTCCGGATTTTCATACTCAGCAGTAATGTAAAAAAGACTATTCTCAAATTCCTTCCAGGTATCTTCCTTATAATCGTCCTTGTCCGAAAATTCTTTTATTGCATCCTTCATACATTCCCTGAATTCATCGCTGTCCATCTTTTTCCTGGAAAAACCTACAACCGTAAAATTTTTCGGCAGCAGATTTTCCGAATACAGCTTGAACAGGGAAGGCATCAGCATTCTCTTTGTAAGATCACCGCTCGCTCCGGCGATCACCATTATACACGGATCGGGCATCTTTTCCTGATCCTCGTTTCCGTTCTTCGAAATATTTTTTTCTTCTATCAGCATTAGAATACCACTTAGCTCACTAAGAACACTAAGGAAAATTTATTTTTTTTAAAAAAAAAGATGTAAATAAAAAATCTTTACTCTTTTGGTAATTTTGCAAACTCTTGTGTAACAATAGGTACTAACTGTTTTGTAATGTTCTGACAATTGAAATTAATAAGAAGCCCTTTCGGCTTTCCTGTCAATTTTAAATAGGAAAGTAACTGAGCATTATATAAGGTTATCATGGTTTCTACAGCTTTTAATTCTACAATCACCAAATCATTTATTAATAAATCTATTTTAAGAGCATTTGCTATTTTCTTTTCTTTATATATAATGGGAACAGAAACCTGAGACCTGACACTTAAATTTCTTGAATCCAATTCCTGTATCATGCAGGATTGATAAATGGATTCAATCAATCCCGGACCGATAATTTTATGAACTTCAATTGCACATCCAACTATTTCATATGATATTTCATTAATATATTTTTGCGTTATCATAATTATCGTATTATTATTCTTAGTGTCCTTAGTACCTTAGTGGTAAAAAAAAGTAACGTTGTAGTAAAAAATAATTTGGTGGTAAATTACTTTCTTGTTATGCTATGTCCGCCGAATTCATTCCTCAGCGCCGCTAGTATCTTAGCTCCGAATGACTCTGCTTGTCTCGACCTGAATCTGGCATACAGCGATTCCGTGATCACATGAAGCGGAATGCTTTTCTCGATCCCGTCAAGAACTGTCCACCTGCCTTCCCCGGAATCCTCGACATAATCCTTTATGTCCTTCAGATCTTTATCACCTTTAAGTGCGTCTGTCAGTAATTCAAGCAACCAGGATCTGACAACACTTCCTTGTCCCCAGAGATTCGCGACCCCTTCAAGATCGATATTATAATCCGAAGCGTGCATCAGTTCAAATCCCTCCGCGTAAGCCTGCATCATTCCGTATTCGATTCCGTTGTGAACCATCTTCACATAGTGCCCCGATCCGCTCGCGCCTATGTACTTGTATCCATCGGGAGGAGCAAGTGATTTGAAAATTGGTTCGCAATGTTCAAAAACTTTTTTATCACCGCCGATCATAACACAATACCCGATCTTAAGTCCCCATATACCGCCGCTGGTTCCCACATCAAGAAAATTTATGCCTTCCTTTTTTAATTCATTATAATGCCTCACCGAATCTTTGAAGTATGAATTACCTCCGTCTATGATTATGTCATCTTTGGAAAGAAGCGTCTTTAGTGAGTTGATCATTGTATCAACAGGCTCTCCCGATGGGATCATAAGCCAGACAAGCTTGGGTTTATTCAGCTTGCCCACCAGTTCATCTAAACTATAAGCGCCTATTGCTCCCTTGCCTTCCATTTCTTTTATCTTTTCAGGCGACCTGTTATATACGATCACTTCATGACCGTCATTCAGTAATCTTTGCACCATGAATGCTCCCATTTTGCCCAGACCTATAAATCCGATTTGCATGTTACTCCCTTCTGAATTTTATAATGCTTTTTTAATTTTTTTATAAAGTTCTGTCAAACCCTTTTCAACATTTCTCCCTAGATCGATCCTGATCACTCTTCTGTTATGTTTTTTCAGAGATTCATAATCTCCGTTAGCCTGTGATTGTTTAAGAACGCCAAAGCTGTAAGGCTTTCCCGGTATCTCAAGATCTTTTGTGTCATCCTGCACGATCTGAATATAAAGACCGTTATCGGGTCCTCCTTTGTGAAGCTGTCCTGTTGAATGTAAAAAGCGTGGACCATACCCCGCTGTTGTCGCAAGCTTTTTCTTTGACCTTAACAATTCCCGGATCTCCTGAAGAATATTTTCATTTGATTTATTTTTCTGAATGTAAGCCATAAGAGAAATGTAGTCGCCTTTCTTACTCATGTCTAAAAAATATTTAAGAAAGTCTTCAGCTTTCCATTTATCTGTCTTCTTTTTACCGGATGACTTCTTGTCAACGTATACTGAAAGATCTTTATCCTGTACCTGGGGTTTTTGTTCGGGAAGTTTTTTATTTTCTTCAAAATACTTTAAAACATTTCCTGTATTATCTTTACTTTCTTTTACATTGGGTTCATCAAAAGGATTGATGCCGATCACAACTCCCATTACTGAAGTTGCAAACTCCCATAAATAAAATTGCCCGCCAATATCATACAGCTCATCAAGTTCTATTTCTATCAATGGACGATCATTCTTTATTAATGCTTTTTTTAATTTCCTCTCACTCCCGTTTTCTTTACCTAATGTCAGGCAGGTGAACAATCTGTCTTTGCCGTATGAAGAAATTTTTCCGGTCGCTTCACCTTCAACAGGTATTACTCCTTTATCTTCTTTTCCCGTGCTTTCAGCGATCAGCTGTTCCACCCAGAATCCGAATGAGCTGATCCGCGGCGGAAGCACAAACGTCAGCTTGTCTGTTCCTTTTTTTGAAAGTTCACCGATCGCGGTACCAAGATAAACCCCGGGATTTTTTTCGGCAATGATCGTCATGCAGTCGTCCATCATGTTTTCCGCGTTGTTCAGAAATTTTACAATGTCAACACCGATGATCGCTGCAGGCACAAGTCCGAAGTAAGAAAGCGCCGAGTATCGTCCTCCGATATCAGGAGGATTGATAAAGATCTTCCTGAAATTATTTTCCTTTGCTGTGGATTCAAGCAGAGTCGCGGGATCGGTGATTGCGATAAAATTTTTACCGGCATTCTGCCCTTTCACTTTACTTACTTTATCAAAAAAATATCTCAAGAAGGAATCAACCTCGATCGTTGATCCGGATTTACTTGATACTATGAAAAGTGTCTTCTCAATATCAATTGAATTTTCAATATCATTGACCGTCATCGGGTCGGTGCTGTCAAGTACATGCAGATTGAGATAACCTTCCCTCACGCCGAATATTTCACGGCAAACTTCCGGGCACATGCTGCTTCCTCCCATACCCAGCACAACCGCGTGAGTGTAACCTTCACTCCTGAGCTCATCTACAAATAAATTAATTTCATCACAATTACTTTTCATAGACACAGGAAGCGTCAGCCAGCCGAGCCTGTTTTTTATGAGCTCATTAAACTCCGGACCTTCCTTCCAGACGGCCGCATCCTTCTCCCATATCCTGTTGACAATGTTTTCCTTGTTAAACTTTTTTAAGGTTTGTAACACTTTCTTATTAAACTTCCCCAGCTTAAAATTCTTTTTTGATATTTTCATTTATGAATTAATTATATATCTATTTTTTTTACCACTAAGTCACAAAGCTCTGTACACGACAAAACTTTATGGCACGCTGATGAC
>JBDTLQ010000263.1:0-5154 GCA_039934715.1 Ignavibacteria bacterium
TCAGCCTGGTCAAGATCGGTAAATCCATAAGTATCCTTCTTTGCAGGATTGGTTGATACAATGCTTTCCAGTTTTAAATTCTTTAAACCGGAAACAAGTGCTTCGACATTTGCGCTGACAGTCCTGTATTGATAAGGTTGTTCAACCCTCCATTCACCGGTTGCTTTAGAGAGAACAAGATCCTCGCCTCTGCTCTTTATTTCAACTTTATCGATCTTAGCCGAGTCAACCTCAAAAAGTTTTTTCTCTGAAAGTTTATAGCTTGCAGTCTTTTCACCGCGGTCTGTGGTTAAAAAATATGCCGCTATCAGTAAGAGAGCGAGTATTCCAATGTATAAGTATGTTTTGCTTTTCATTTATATCGTGATAAGATTTTTATTTCATTTGTAAATTTTTCTTTTTTTGTTTCCTTTGATTCCATTTATAAAGACCTATCAGTAAAACAAGTACCGGAGGAAATATCAGGTTAAAATATTTTATGAACTTCTTGGAGCTGTCCGAAGTTTCTTCGATCGGCGCGTCCGAAGATACTTTTGTCCTGATCACGGCAAGCCCTACATCATCCATCAGGTAATCAACGAGGTTAACAAAGAAAACAATATTTTCTCTCGGCGGTTTGTTTTCTTCATTTGCAAAATCACCGTCGCCTATTGCGATCAGCTTATTTTCCTTCACCGATTCATTCAATCTCTGTCCTGTATACGGCACCCAGCCCTGTGAAGTATCTGCCGGCATTTCTTTGTTCGCATAATAACTTTTCATAATTCCTGCATAAGTTCCACCTACAACAAAACCCTTTTTATCGAAAAGTGTATCAGCTGCCTGTTTGGTCAAACTCTGAAACTGCTCAAGATTTAAAAAGAAAAAATCTTTAACTTGACCTGATCTGTCGGATGTTGTGAGCAGGGGAGTGAACTTAATATTCTTTCCTGCTATAACATTTGAATCCAGTGAACTGGCAAATGTTAACACCACGCTCTTGATATTCTGGAATGCCGGGTTATCCTTCGCGATATTTGTTATGACCGGGAAGAAAGGATAATTTACTGAAATAGGAAAACCTATTTGCGACTGGACCTGAACCGCAGAACATTGAAGATCCCGGATGAGATCATTGTCGATCTTTATGCCGTATTGAAAAAGAAGATCATCAAGATTTACTTTCAGCTCATTACCAATAACAACCTGCTGCTGGAAATTTGGAACGATCTTGTCGATGAGGAATGCTACATTGCCGCCGTTCATTATGAACTGGTCGATCTTGAACTTATCGCTTTCATTGAATGGTGTCTTCGGACTCATAATGATCAGCGCGCTCATCGTCGGATCAATTGATGCAACTGTTTTAAGATCAACCGGAACAGTCTCATATTGTTCATCAAGTACTGATTTTATCTGTGCAAGCTTGCTCAGATCAACCTCTCCATGTCCTGATACAAAACCAATTTTTCTTTTAACATCCGATGTCATCTTCTTAATGAGACTCGTGATCTGATATTCAAGATTATCAGCGGACTGCACCACAGGGATCGTTTCCTGCTTGCCTCCGTATAGAAATACCAGACCGAGATAAGCCTTCTTTACTTCAAGCTTATCGTTATCCATTGCCTGTATCTGTACCGGCTGTATCCCGTACTTTTGTGCTTCCTTATCGAGCTCATTTCCTTCTCCTTCACCTACTGAGGTAGGATTAAGAAATTCATAGTTAACATTACCTTTTGAATAGGATCTGTAATCATCGAGAATATCCTGCACCTGTCGTCTGAGATTATTGTAAGGAGGCGGAAGATTATTACTGAAGTAAGCCTTTATCAGAAGCTTGTCATCGAGGTTCGAAACAATATCCTTGCTTACAGGAGACAAGGTATAGCTGTTGTTCTTTGTAAGATCAGCCCGGGTAAATACCCGTTTCGATATAACATTGATGACAATTATTATTCCGATTATGATTGCTACTTTTATTAGTATGTCTTTCTTATTCATTATAACTTTTAATTTTTCAACTGAATTTTAAAATGCTATGAAATAAAATTTTATGACCATCTTCTGCTTTCAAGAGATGTTTTGGTAAGTAATATGAAAATTGCAATACCGCTCAGGTAATAAATGATGTCTCTTGAATCGATAACACCTCTGGCGATATTGCTGAAGTGATAATCAATGCTTATGTATTCCAGTATCGACGCGATCGCGGACGGAAGGAATATCAAAACCTTATTTAACAAAAATAAGCCAAAGACGATAAGAAAACTTATTATGAATGCGACCACCTGGTTTTCCGTCAATGATGAAGCGAAGATCCCGATGCTTATGTAGATGCCGCTCATGAAAAGCAGACCGATATAAGCTCCGATGATTGCCCCTGTATCAATTTTTCCGAGAAATGAAAGGCTGATAACATATATCAAAGTAAAAGCCAATGCAATCCCGGTCAGGGTCAGTGCAGCCAGAAATTTTCCTAACACTATGTCAAGATCTGTTATTGGTTTAGTAAGAAGAAGCTCAATTGTTCCTGTCTTTTTTTCTTCAGAGAACGAACGCATGGAAATAGCCGGGATGAAGAATAAAAATATGAATGGTATGATATCAAAAACATTTCTCATTGTTACAACTCCGCTGAGGAACAGGCTGCTTGTGAAGAACCAGCCGGTTATTATCAGGAATACTACAAGTACAATGTACGCTACAGGCGAATTAAAATATGACCTTAGCTCTTTTTTGTATATTGTTAAAATATTTTTCATGATTTTTTTAAATTCTTATTTAGTAGTGGTAGTGGTTAATTCTCTGAATATGTCCTCGAGTGAAGTTTCTTCCTGATGCAATTCGAGAATAACCATGTTCATTGATACAATTTTTTTAAATATATCTTCCCTTACATCCTGACCTTTAACGGCTGTAAGATTAAAGTGAAAAGATTTATCATCTTCCTTTAATATTCTTGCTTTGTCAATATTCCTTACAGATGATATCGCGCGAAGAACATTATCTCTCTCCATCGAATCTTTTTTAAGGATAAGGTTAATTTCAACCTGACCTTTAAATTTATCCTGTAAAGAATCCGGAGAACCGTCGGCAACTATTTTTCCTTTATTAATAATAAGAACCCTGTCACAAGTTGCTTCCACTTCCTGAAGAATGTGTGTTGACAATACAAGTGTCTTTTCTTTACCAAGCTGCTTTATCAGTTTTCTTATTTCAATGATCTGATTAGGGTCTAGACCTGATGTCGGTTCATCAAGGATCAGTACTTCAGGATTGTGGATCATTGCCTGCGCGAGCCCGACACGCTGTTTGAATCCTTTTGAAAGCTCGCCGATATCCTTATGCTGAACATCTCCAAGTCCGCAAATGTCTACCATTCGTTTCAATGCTTTGGGTATATCGCCCTTTGGCATTGATTCAAGTTCAGCCGCGAACTCCAGGTAATCGAGCACATTCATATCAAGATAAAGCGGGTTTTGTTCAGGGAGATAGCCGATCTTTCGTCTTACTTCAAGCGATTGCTCTTCCGTATCCAGATCATTTACAAATATTTTCCCGAAAGAGGGTGTAAGGTAGGTGGTTATCATTTTCATTGTCGTTGATTTTCCGGCACCGTTTGGTCCGAGAAAGCCTACGATCTCACCGGTATTGATCTCAAAAGAAATATCATTTACCGCAGCCTGAGTTCCGTAATACTTCGTTAAATTTTCAATTTTAATTGACATACTATTATTTAAATGTAACTACAAAGATAAATTTTATTAAAAAAAAATTCAAACCATTTCAAGTGAGCAATTTAGTTGGTTTTAGTTGGCATCGCGCTCTTGGATGCCAACGTCATAAATTGTTTTAGTTGGCATCGTGCATTTGGATGCCAACGGCATAAATTGTTTTAGTTGGCATCGTGCATTTGGATGCCAACGGCATAAATTGTTTTAGTTGGCATCGCGCTCTTGGATGCCAACGGCATAAATTGTTTTAGTTGGCATCGTGCTCTTGGATGCCAACGGCATTAGTCGATGCAACTCTTTCATACCTTATTCCCGTAATTTTCTTCATAATATTTCAGATACTCACCGCTCATTACCTTCTTCAGCCAGTCTGCATTTTCCTTATACCAGCTGATCGTCTTTTCAATGCCTTCTTCAAAATCATACTTAGGCTTCCATCCTAATTCGTTCATTATTTTCCCTGAATCAACCGCATATCTTCTGTCATGTCCCGGTCTGTCTTTGACATAACTGATCTGATCTTCCGGGCATCCGAGATCTTTAAGAATAAGCTTTACTATATCGATGTTATACCATTCATTATTTCCGCCTATGTTATAAACCTCTCCTTCCTTACCACCCTGAAGCACTGCAAGAATTGCAGAACAATGATCATCAACATACAGCCAGTCCCTTATATTCTTTCCGTCTCCGTAAACCGGAAGCTGCTCTCCTTCAATTGCTTTCGCTATCATCAGCGGAATAAGCTTTTCGGGAAACTGGTACGGACCGTAGTTATTCGAACATCGCGTAATTAATATAGGAAGCTTAAATGTGTGATAAAAAGAATTGCACAGAAGATCTGCAGATGCTTTGCTTGCTGAATAAGGGCTGTTAGTTGTAATGGGAGTCTTTTCGGTAAACTTTATTTCTTTTTTATCTTCAGGTAATGATCCGTAGACTTCATCTGTTGAAACCTGAAGATATCTTTCAAGACCATTCTCCTTTAATATCTCAAGCAGCACATGCGTGCCCATTACATTTGTATTGAGAAATTCTTTCGCTCCGAGAATGCTTCTGTCAACATGAGATTCGGCGGCAAAATTTATGATAGTATCAATTTCGTTTTCGCGTACGGCTGATTCAGCCTCATCCTTATTGCAGATATCACCTTTGATGAATTTGTATCTGTCGTTGAATTCAATATCAACAAGGTTTTCAAGATTTCCCGCGTATGTAAGCTTGTCAAAGTTTACAACATTGTAATCATAATTATCAAGAACATACTTAATAAAATTACTCCCGATAAAACCTGCTCCGCCTGTAACTAAAATATTTTTCATTAATTTATTTTGTGAATAATCCGAAGTTTAATCCGAAGTTAAAATTAAAGCCGTCAGCTTTTATTCCGGCCGGCGCATTGGTGACGGGAACATCGTCATCAACTTCCCAGTCCTTC
>JBDTLQ010000264.1:0-5148 GCA_039934715.1 Ignavibacteria bacterium
TGCGCTTCCAGCGGCGGCATGTACAGGACATATTCAGTGGTTCAGGGAATTGATCAGTTTTTACCGGTGGATATTTATGTCGCAGGTTGTCCTCCCCGGCCGGACAATCTTTTAAAAGCGTTAATGAAGCTTCAGGAAAAAATAACTACAGGTCAGGAAGGAAGTTTTTCAATAAATTGATTTTAACAAAAAGACAACCCTTCAACAGAAAGTAAAGATATTAAAAAAACTAAAACGAAAGGAATCTAAAATGAAAAAGATATACTTTACTTTATTAATATTCTTTGTGATGGCAGTGATGCCTAATTTTTCTTTTTCACAAAGAGTATTAATAAACGAAGGCTTTGAAACCTCTAGTTTCAATGCTGACAGCTTACCAGTAGGATGGTATCAGTTTGATGCCGATGGAACTAATCCAACCTACCCATTTGCAGTATGGCATGCAAGAGATTCAGGTACAGTTTTCCCGGGTGTTAATGCAATTGTCCATTCAAGAGCTAATACAGGAGTAAGAGCTGTCAACATTCCCTGGAGAGCCGGATCACCGGTAGCTGATGACTGGCTTTTTACAGATAGTATGACAATTCAGGCAGGAGACAGCCTGATATTCTGGATGTTACTTGGTACACCGGGAGACATTGGACTTACAAATTATATTGACACCATGCAGGTACATGTATGTTCAGATCAGGATCCTTCGCTGTCACTTCAAAAGCTGGCAACGATAAGAAGCCTTGATTCAAACAATGTCTTTACCTTGCATTCATTTGACCTTAGTGCATACAGCGGTCAACGAATCTATATCGCATTCAGGTATTATATGAATACTGATGTTGATGGTCTGTGGTGCAATATCGATGATATATTTGTTGGTAACCGCAACTCAGTTGGAATTAATCCGATAGGATCAAACATTCCTACAGAGTATGCTTTAAAACAAAATTTCCCGAATCCATTTAATCCGACAACTAAAATTAATTTTGATCTTCCAAAGAGTTCGAATGTGAAGCTTACAATATTCAATTCTCTGGGTCAGGTTGTCATGAATGTTTTTGAAGGATACAAATCTGCAGGTTCATACCAGGCAGAATTTAACGGCAACTTATTAGCAAGCGGAACTTACTACTACAGGCTGGAAACCGAATCTTTCACAGATACAAAAAAGATGCAGCTGATCAAATAACATAATTGTAATATTTTATATTGAATTAACAAAAAGCCCGCCTGGCAAAATCAAGCGGGTTTTTTGTTGTTTAAAATAAAAATTATATTGAGTAAGTTTATTCAAACAAAAATATGACGGACGAAAGATTAAACCTCCTTAAATCAAAGCTTCAGAATTTCAAGATCCTGTATTCAGATGTGAACGGAACTCCTTCCCTTATAATACCAAAAGAAGAAGTGCTGGATGTTTGTAAAGTTTTAAAACAAGATGAGTTGCTGAAATTCAATTCATGTGTGGATGCTGTCAGTGTCGATCGTTTCGAAAAGAAGAACCGCTTCGAGATGATCTACAATTTAATTTCAATTGATAATAACGAACGAGTATTCATAAAAATAATTCTCGATAGTAAAAATCCCGAAATGGAAACCCTGTCGTTCATCTGGAAATCTGCAAACTGGTACGAAAGGGAGGCTTATGATATGATGGGAATTAATTTTCTAAATCATCCGGATCTTAGAAGAATGTATATGCCTGAAAGTTATGAGTACTATCCTTTGAGAAAAGATTTTCCTTTGATGGGTATACCGGATTCTATTCCGCTGCCGAATAAATAGTCGATTGGAGTGTGGAGTGTGGAGTTTAGAGTGTGTAGCTTAGAGTGTGTTAAGATGCATATTTAACAGATTACATATTAAACTAATTAACTAATTAACTAATTAACGAATTAACTAGTTAACCAATTAACCAATTAACGAAACAACTGATCAGCTATTAACCAACTAACCATTAACCAAAAAAGATGTCGCATACAATATATGAGGAGCTGCAGAAAAGAGATTCACCTTCTTCAAAAGATAAGATCATCGGTGCACTCGAGACGGAAGATCTAAGTGTTGAATTTAATGATGCACTCGACAATGAGATGATTCTCAATATGGGTCCGCAGCATCCCGCAACACACGGAGTATTGAGGCTTGTAGTAAGTCTTGACGGTGAGACTGTCATGAAATGCATCCCTGAACTCGGATACCTTCACCGCGGATATGAAAAACTTGCTGAAGCATGTACTTATCATGAATATATCCCGCATACCGACAGATTAGATTACCTGTCTCCTATGGCTAACAATGTTGCCTATGCACAAGCGATAGAAAAACTTATTCATCTTGAAATTCCCGAAAGAGGTAAATACATAAGGGTGATAATTGCTGAGCTTGCACGAATACAATCTCATCTGCTGGCGATGGGCGCGCTTGTAATGGACATAGGCGCGGTTACACCTTTTTTGTGGGCGATAAGAGAGCGCGAAAAGATACTTGATCTTTATGATGTGATATGCGGTGCTAGATTTACTACTTCTTATACACGGATCGGCGGAGTTGCACAGGATATTTCCGGCGAAGCACTTGCAGGGACTAAAATATTCGTCGATGAATTTTCGGCAAACTTACAGGAGATGCGCGATCTTGTAGAAAGAAATAAAATTTTTATTATAAGATGTGAAGGAATTGGATTTTTATCAAAAGATGACTGCATTGAACTGGGTCTGACCGGTCCTTTGCTTCGTGCAGCAGGCGTCGCGCGGGATCTCAGAAAAGACGACCCTTATCTTGTTTATGATAAACTCGATTTCAATATTCCGACATATACCGACAGTGACTGTCTTGCGAGATATTATGTTCGTATCGAAGAACTTGCAGAGTCAGTAAAGATCTTAAAGCAATGTCTGGAGAAAATACCTTCCGGACCGCACAACGCTATTGAATCAAAAAAGGTATTGCCGCAAAAACAAAGAGTGTACACAAAGATGGAAGAACTTATACACGATTTTATGATAATTAATTTTGGTGTTAATCCACCAAAAGGCGAATCATACAGCGCTATAGAATCTTCAAAGGGTGAACTGGGATTTTACTTTATAAGTGACGGGGGTGGTCATCCCTGGAGATTGAAGATCCGCTCGCCAAGCTTTTCAAATCTTCAGGCACTTGCACCAATGATGAAGAATTGTATGATCTCCGATACTGTAGTGATCATCGGAAGTGTTGACCCTGTGATGGGTGAAGCTGATAAGTAGCGGAATTTGGGATTGGGAATTTCATATTTGGAATTTAGACAATTTTAGATTTTTGATTTTTGATCTTAGGTTGTTTGACGATTCACGTTTCACCATCGACCATTAAAAGAAAATTTAACATAACAAAGAAATATGCCTAACCAAAATTATACACCTGTCTTCGATGAAAATGAAATGAAGACCGCCAGGAATTACATTTCAAAATATCCGAAGCCAATGGCTGCAGTAATGCCGCTCCTGTGGATGATGCAGGATAAATACGGATGGATCTCCGTTGAAGGAATGAAATATGTAGGCGATATTCTGGATCTTCCGGCTGATCACGTACTTGGAGTCGCTACTTTTTATACTATGTATTTTAAAAAGCCAATGGGTAAATATCATCTGCAGATATGCACTAATGTTTCCTGTATGCTCTGCGGAGGATATGAGATCTTCAATCATGTTTCAGATAAGCTTGGAGTTAAGAATAAAGAGATCACAAAGGACGGAATGTTTTCAATTGAAGAAGTTGAGTGCCTGGGAAGCTGTGCAACTGCACCAATGCTTCAGGTAAACAATGAAGAGTATTATGAAAATCTCACACCGAATTCTGTTGACACACTTCTTGAAAAACTCAGAGCTTCGTAGCTTCATTTAACTAATTAACTACTTAACCAATTAACCGCGTTAATGGAAAAAATAATTCTGAAAGATATTCCTGATCTGGATAAGATCGATGTTTACGTTGCAAACGGAGGCTACTCGGCTTTAAAGAAAGTTTTATCCGGAATGAAGCCTGAAGAGATAGTTGAAGAGGTGAAAAAATCCGGATTGAGGGGAAGAGGCGGCGCGTGTTTTTCTACCGGACTGAAATGGTCGTTCCTCGCGAAAGGAAATGACAAACCGAAGTATCTCATATGTAATGGTGATGAAAGCGAGCCCGGTAGCTTTAAAGACAGGGAGATCTTTGAAAGGAACCCGCACCAGTTTATAGAAGGTGCGCTGATAGCCGCGTATGCGCTGGGCACCGCCGCGATCTATTTATATATCAGAGGTGAGTACTGGAAATGGATCAATATAATGGAAAAGTGTATTGTCGAGGCGTATGAAAAAAAATATATCGGAAAAAATCTTTTCGGCTCGGATTTTTCAGTTGAAATGTATATGCATAAAGGCGCGGGAGCTTATATCTGCGGTGAAGAAACATCAATGCTGAATTCACTGGAAGGCAAACGTGGATATCCCAGAGTCAAGCCGCCGTTTCCTGCTGTTGTAGGAGCGTGGGGCTGCCCTACCATTGTAAACAATATTGAAACTCTCGCCAATGTTCCTCCGATCATCAATAACGGAAGCGAATGGTTCAGCAAGATAGGAGATCCGAGACAGCCGGGTACTCTTTTGTACGGAGTGAGCGGTCATGTCAACAAGCCCGGTGTTTATGAATTGCCGACAGGCATTCCTTTGATGGAGCTCATCAATGATTATTGCGGCGGAGTTAGAGGAGGCAAAGAAATAAAAATGGTGATCCCCGGAGGATCTTCAATGCCGCCTTTAACAAGAGAAGAAGCAATGAAAGCAAGGATGGATAATGAAAGTCTGAAAGAGTTCGGCTCACTGATAGGAACAGCGGGTGTAATAGTAATGGACGAAGACACTGACCTTGTACACGTACTGCAGCGCATCACAAAATTTTATTATCATGAATCCTGCGGACAATGTACACCCTGCCGTGAAGGATGCGGATGGATGCTGAAAGTTCTCAACCGCATAATGGACGGTAAAGGCAGAATGAGCGATATTGATCTCTTGACCTCTGTAGCAAAAAATATTGAAGGAAATACGATCTGTGCATTAGGAGAAGCAGCCGCATGGCCTGTGAAATTTATGATACAGAAATTCAGAAAAGATTTTGAAGCGAAAATAA
>JBDTLQ010000265.1:0-5145 GCA_039934715.1 Ignavibacteria bacterium
CCACTTATTGTTTTCCAGGTAACGGCTATTATTACCTGCCGAGACATTGATCAATACATTGAGTTTATCCGTTTGAAATGTATTTGCAAATTTCTTTTCTGTTTCGATAGGAATTGTAAATGAAGGTAAAGAGGTAATTTTATTATTCTGACTTTCGAAGAAGCTTAACGGGCTGACATTAATGTCAACTGCATGTGTTCCGGTGACAATTCCGTTCAATGAAATATCAAATATCTTTTTCTTAAAATTAAATCCTATTGACTTCTCCGGTCTGTACATCTTTAACAGCAGCTCTGAAGTTCTTGAATAACCATCCTTCGGATCAATCCACATATCGATCTTCCGCAATGAAATATCCGGAAGGAAAATATTTTTTAAAAAACTTTTCCTGTAAACGATCACTTCATTTACAGCGCAGTGATTTAAAGGAATGTCCTTGTTGAGGTTGCTAGCAAGTACTTTTAGAATGGCATCAGGGAATAATTTCTTTAGACCGGTAAAAAGGGGAGTGGTCAGGATCATATCCCCGATCTTACCGATCTGAACTACAAGAATTGTTTTTGGATCTGGAAAATCCAAAGTGTTAATTTATTTTACTTTTGTCGGCAGATTTTTTTTCAATGAATTATTTTTACTGCCGGGCTTATTATTAGTTGTCACAACCTCTACTGCAGGCTGCGGGTTTTTCTTATTCGTATACCATTGCTGAAGGATTGAGAACAGGTTGAACATGAAATAATAAAGATTAAGTCCTGCCGGGAAGCTGAAGAACAGCAGCGTAAGCATCACAGGCATCACATACACAAATGCTTTTTGCTTGGGATCGGTCACTGTCATTTTTTGCTGTATGAACATCGTGACACCCATGGCTATTGCCAGGCCTGAGATCTGATCAATCCCGAATATCGGGATCTTAAACGGAAGATGCATTATTACATCCGGCGCCGAAAGATCTTTTATCCAGAGGAAGCTCGCGTGTCTTAGTTCAATTGTTGAATTAAAAACTCCGAACAACGCGTAAAGTATCGGAAGCTGAAGAAGCATTGGCAGACATCCTCCTGCGGGATTAATCTTCTCTTCTTTATAAAGCTTCATTATCTGCTGATTCGCTTTTACGGGATCATCCTTGTGCTTTTCCCTTATCGCGGTGATCTTTGGATTGAGCTGCGACATCTTCTTCATCGATTTCATCTGAGTTTTCGTGAGCGGGTTCAAGACCACTTTCATCAGCATTGCGAAAATAATTATTACGAGACCCCAGCTTGGAACAAATGAATGAATAAACAGAAATACAGGCAGTATCACATACTGAGCGATCGGTCTTACAATAAAATCAAGAGAAAATCTTAAGGTCTTTTCAAGCTCCAATTCGTAGGACTTCAATATGTTGTAGTCCAGTGGTGTTATTAAAATTTTAAAACTGGATCTCTCGATCTTATCATTCTTTACATCCATCTTAATTCCGATGCTGTAGTTTTCACGAACACCTTTGTCCTTAAGATGCTCCATTGAGCCGCTTAAAAACGCGCCGTCTCCTTTTCTGGCCTCGGGTATTATGAAGATACCGAAGTATTTATTTCTTAAACTTACATAATCAGTTGTACCGTTAAGGTCCTCGTTATATTTTTGATCAACGGATGTAGCGTCGATCTTTTCAAGTTCTCCTCCCATGTATGCGAATGCTTCAGAGTATGTTGCTTCCTGATCACTTCTGTATTCAGTCAGGTTCAGAGAGGATTCCCATACTATCTGATATTTATTATCAGCAAGGAACTTCGGAGAATTCTGAAGCTCGTATGAAACATCAAACTCATATTTGTCCTTATTGAATGTATATGTCTTTGAGATCCGTTCGGAGCTGTCAGCTGAAATATTTAATGTATAGACCAGCTTAAAACTGCTGTCAGCATTTAAGTCAATGTTGCCTTTATCCGAATTTGGTTCGAAGATAAGATCTTTCGTGTTAATAAGCTTTCCTTCCTTTGAAGTAAAGAGAAGATGGAGCTCATTATTTTTCGTCCATTCAACCAGCTGCAAAGGTTTTTTGTCCCAGGTCTCATAATTCTTGATAGTATATCTTTTTAATCCGCCTCCGTAATTACTGAATTCCATCTGAACCTTTTCAGTCTCAACTACAATAGTTCTTTCAGGAAGGGATGAAAGGCTTCCGATCGCCTTTGATGAAAAGACGCTTCCGAATTTTATTTTTAAAGAGTCCGCTATCAGTGAGTCTGAAGCGAGGGAATCAATTGATGTTTTGGTAATTGTCCTGGAAACATTGGTATCTGCTGACTTATTCTTTGCTTCATCTAATACCTTTATAGAATCTAACTTCGATTTATTATCCTGTGCAACCTTCTGCTGATTGCCTGAATTCCAGTATAGCCATATCATCAGCACAACGCCGATTAATACAAATCCTAGTATTGATCTTTTTTCCATTAATTATTTTTTCTTATCTTAAATTTTTTCCGATAGTCCGGAGTGTTTTAAATTTTGTGTGAATTGTTTTGGGGGAACAGGATCAAAGCCTCCATCAAAAAACGGATTACATTTTAAAATACGCTTTATCGTCAAATATAATCCCATTAGAAAACCATGCACCTTGAAGGATTCGATACCGTAATGAGAACATGTGGGATAGTGCCTGCATGAACCAGGGAGAAAAGGGGAAATTGTTTTCTGATATATTCTGATAAATAGTATTGCGAGATAACTCATTTAACTTTCAACTGATTTATTATTTTGGAAGCGAGAATCTTCATTTCATCATCAATGATCTTAAAACCTATGTCCGGATAAATCTCAAATTGTTTGTAACCATTTTCAGTCAGGGAAAATATGATATTTATTTTAGCATCTGCCGCAGTGAAAAGATTTTTATTAAGCCTGTATGACTCTCTGAGCAATCGTCTGATTCTGTTCCTTAGAACAGCTTTGCCTACTTTTTTCTTTGCAACGACAAAGCCCACCTTTACATTATTTGTAAATAGCGGGCTTTCTCTAAATGTTCTGATCTCTGAAGCAAGATCTGATGGGTTACGTTCCTGGCTTACAAAAGCTTTAAGAAGATTTGCAGAAACTAAAACTGAGTTTTTAAGAATCTTTAAGTAAGAGTTATGTCCCCGTACAATTTCACACTTTCTTAACCTTAGATCATCGTGCTGCTGATTTTCACGGTTGTCCATTTATCCATTTAGAATAGTCACATTAAATCAATGACTAAGGATGTCTTGTAAATTCATCGCTTACAGTAAGCCTTTTTCTGCCTTTAGCTCTTCGTCTGGCTAATACTTTTCTTCCGTTCTTTGTAGCCATTCTTTCACGGAAACCATGTTTATTTTTTCTTTTTCGGTTGCTTGGCTGATATGTCCTTTTCATTTCTTATTTATTATTGATTTATACAAAAATACCTATGATAGCTTACAATTACAAGGAATAATTCCTAAAAGGCACTATAATAAAAGTGCCGCGTCTATAGATTGCAGACGAGGCACTTTGCAAAAATTCTGTAAGAAATCTGAAATATCTTATTTAACGATCATCATTTTCTTTACGGAACTGAAATCTCCGGATGATATTTTATAAAAATAAACTCCGCTGGAAAGTGACGAAGCGCTGAAGTTTATTGTATAAAAACCTGCGGATTTAAATTCATTCACTAAAGAGGCAACTTCTTTTCCCGCATTATCAAATATAGTAATGTTTACATTTCCGTCGTTTGGAAGTTCGTAATTTATTTTCGTTGACGGGTTGAATGGGTTAGGGTAATTCTGTGATAATTCATATTTAACCGGAATACCAATTATAACCTCATTACTCAAATTGAAATATTCAAAATTGCCATTGAAATCAATTTGTTTCAGTCTGTAATTGTATTTCCCCGAATTAAGATTATTATCACTAAAAGAATAATTTACCGTTGAGGTTATAGTCCCGTTTCCATTGACAGAACCTGCCCTTGTCCACAAACCGTTTTCAGATGATCTTTCAATATCAAAACGGGAGTTATTTGTTTCAGAAGCTGTAGACCAGTTTAATGTAATATCATTATCATTTACAGAAGCAGTGAACGCTGATAATTCGACCGGTAGCAGCGGATCAATAAATCCTAGCCCTCTGACCTGATATGGAGTTGGCGCTACTAAGGCCACAGCACCGGCTGAAGTTATTGTATAGGCATTTGTAGGTCCCAGGAAAACCAGATCTGTCGCAACGAAAACTCCGGCTCCGGTATAAACCGCTCCCTGAATTTCCGAGTGTACAGCTCCGCTCTGTATCACGGGTATTGCAAGATGAGGAAATACAGGAGAGATCTTTTCCATATTTGCCCCCGAAACGTTATCACCTGACCAATGGTAAATCATATTATCGTCGTAGTTATATGATATGACCTCGCCAAAACTACCGACAGGATACGGACCCGCCAGGAATGTGGTGGCTGCGTTGGTTATGTCTACAATAAAAAGACTTGCTGCGAATCCGACACCTGCTCCGCTACCACCCATTGCATAGAGAATTCCGTCATCAGAATTATAGGTCAAACTGGAAAATTTAGCGGCAAGTAATCCTATATCAGTACAAACTCCGGTGCCTGGATCCACTGTTACTAAACGACGGGTACCACCGGTTACAGTTACAATGGCATAAAATTGAAGATTATCCGAATTCCAGGTAACTGATTGAGCACTACTTACAGTGAAGCCTGTCATTGTTAGCAGAGAAGATGAAACAGAAGCCCAGGTTGTCTGATTAAAAACTTCTATTGTAGGTGAAGATGGATCAACTCCAACGACGTCAGCATTAACAGGATTTGAAAACAATTGAATTGAAAACAGCAATGCTGTCATAACAGCTCCAAAATATTTCTTTGTCGCGGATCTTTTGTTACTAATGGAGGTGTTTACTTTAATTGTAAAGTTTTTCATAATTTTCTAGTTAGGTTGATAAAAAATTTTTTCTGAGAATTACTAATGGGCTCCTTCCTGGGGGATAAATGTTTTATTAATAAAAATTGAAATATGATTTGTTTCTGATATACTATAAATATAATTCATATTCTAAAAATATCCTAACAAATCTGATGCGGACTCTCGCTTTCGGGTATAGGTTTCAAAAATAGAATTAGAGTTAGAAGATTATATT
>JBDTLQ010000266.1:0-5125 GCA_039934715.1 Ignavibacteria bacterium
TCATAGGTTGAATATCCACGGCTTGTGGTCCCGGATATATAAATATTTCCTGCTGTATCCGTCGCAACATCATAGGCGATCTGGGCATTGAGCTGCGGGCTGCTGTAGCTTTTTACCCAATCCATCGAGACCTGAGAATTGGACACTCCGGAATTTAGAAGGAGCAATATAGTTACCAGTAGTAAATTGGAAATAAGATTTTTCATTTTTTTAATTTTAGGTTTATAAAACTTTTTATCTCACAGTTTGGGTCTAATTATTAAATTTTTATTTTTTGTCAAATATTTCATATTGCTGTGTACAAATTAACGTGACCGGATTTTACAAATAACCTAAACTTTTTTTGAAATCTTGGACTGGATTATTTGGGATTTGGAATTTCGGATTGGGGATTTTTAAAGACTTTAGATTTTAGATTTTAGATTTTAGATTTTTGATTTACTCGCTACGAGAGCTGAGCGGGATTTTAGAAAACATTTTTGGAAAATGCTTAAAAGCAATCTCATAGAGATAATTTCAAAACTCAGTGAACAGGATTTTAAAAAATTCGGTAAGTTTGTTGACTCTCCATATTTTAATGTAAATAAAAAGCTTTCCGGCTTTTATAAAATTTTAGCCGAGTACTATCCCGATTTTGAATTGCTTGAATTCTCAAAGGAAAATTTGTATCGTAAAATTTACGGCAAAGATAAGGTTGTGATGGGAACAATGTATTTTCTGATCTCGGAAATGGAAAAACTCCTTGAGAAATTTCTTAGCATTGAAAAGATTGATCCGGTAACACTGGATATAAGCGCGCTCAAAGCAATCGGCGATATGAGACTGCATAATATTTTTGACATAAAATACCGCAGCATCAGAAAGAAACTAAAGAAGACCTCAGACCCGGAAAACCTGAACAATTTTATACTGTCAGGGATTAACAGATTTAACAAGATCGAAAGGAAAGAGTCGCTTACAAAAAAAGATGTATTTCCTAAAGAGTGGTTTGAGCCTGTAGATGAACTGGTGAAATTGTTTTTGAAAAATATGCTATGGAACATAGTATTATTTTCAAACTTCAAACAATTTTTAAATGAAAAGATAGATATACCATTTTATAATGAAATAATGAAGTATGTAGAAGAGAATGAAAAAAGTATGAGTGATCCTGAATCGAAATTAATTTTTTATCAGATAAAAATGATCAACGATAAGAATGATGAGTATTATTTCAAGTTGAAAAAATTATTTTCAGAGAATAATAAGAAAATAACAATAGAGCAGACACAGGAGCTCATGGCGAATCTTAATAATTTCTGTATGAATAAAGTGATAAATGGTTTTGCATTCAAAGAAGAGCAGTTTGAAATTCAGAATTTATTTCTTAAGCATTGCATCGAAAGATCAGTTGACAATTTTCCTGTCGATGCTTTTAATCAGATCTTTATGCTTGGAGTGTCACTTGATAAGCTGGACTGGGCGAAAGGATTTGTTGAGAAATACTCTCTCAGGCTTGAAGAAAAATTCCTCGATAATGCCGTTCATTACAGCTACGCATGCATTGACTACTATGAAAAGAATCTTGAGAAGGCCTTAAAGCAGCTGAGCAAAATAAAGAACTACTCACATGTTTATTACAAACCATCGGTTAAATTGTTACAGCTGAAAATTTATTTTGAGCTGAATCTTTTTTCCGAAGCAGATGACGCGATGAAAACCTTTTCGCAATTCTTAAGGAATGACAAGCTGACAACTTCCAATATAAAAAAAACATATTCCGATTTTTTAAAAACCTATAAGAGACTTCTGGCCATACAGTATTCAGGTAACATCAACAAGATCAATGATTTCAAATATGAGATTGAAAAAGCCAATAAGTTTTTACTGGCTAAAAATTGGTTCAGGGCAAGGATCGAAGAATTGGAAAGCGGTATTACAAAAAAGAATAAAAGAAAAGTAGTATAAACAAAAGCTAAGCTGCTCAATTTCAATAGTCTCTAAAATCCAAATGATAGACGACATATCCAAAATCTAAAAATGTTAGATCTATAGAATTTCAATTCCTAAATCCCAAATCTAATTTGAAAACACATCGATCAGGTTTAAGAAATCGTTGATAACCTTCATTATAAGGAAACGAAAGGTTCTTATTATCAAGAAATGCAGAGCAATGAACATCCGGCAAAGAAATACTTTCTTGTTTATCTGATATAAATTTTAAATAAATAAATCTGAGAGCCGAAGAGATCGTCTTAAAAAAGTATATTTTCAGATCTTCATTTTCCTTATAATATGATCTGTAGATCCTGCTGCTCAGATTTGAAATTTCAATTATTTCTTTATGGTCATATATAACAACTAGAGTAATACCGTCTTTGTGAAGGAAGGAATATTGCACCTTGTAATTCTCCATAATATGCTTCACTGAGTTTTAGAATTTTTGAATATGCATACTGTACGTTTAAACATACTTTCATGTTACTTTCCTTGCTGCCATCCTGAAAACATTTATGAGGCCTTCGGAATCTTCAGTCAATTCCTCGGCAATAGCATCTTCTTTTCCTGAAAGTATCCATTCCTTTACATACTCTTCCTTAATAAAATTATTCGCGGGGACGATCTCGCAAACCTCAACCTCCAGACTATCACTTGTATTCCACAAATCGTACCACCACTTCAATGACTTTGCAAAGTACGGAAGCTCATTTTGATTTGTCTCACTTTCTCTAAGAGTCTGGAGATCCGTAAACATACTGCTTGTACAAATATCAACAATTCCTATCTGTCCTCCCGGTTTCAGAAAATCCGATATATATTCTGTAAATTCGAAATCCGCGCCATAGTACATAAAAGAATCTACCGCTAATATTATATCAAAATAATGAGATGGGAAAGGCAGCTGCCGGGCATTGAGCCTCAGCGGTAAAACCCATCCCTCCGCACCAATCTCTTTTATTCTTCTGAAGTTTGCTGTCGGGCAAATTTTTGGATCGACAGCCCAGACACTTGCACCGAATTCCTTTGCCAGAAATATAGAGCTTATTGCTTTTCCACAGCCGAGATCCAGAATTTTCATGCCCGGCTTTATTTCAATAGCGTCCGTCAGACTTTCAAGATTATATAAAACATTTTCGCCCAGAGAATGCTTTACTATCCAGTCTTTGTCATATCTGGAGCTCAGAGGAAATAGGATTTTTTCTGACAGCGTGCTCATGCTGTTGCTTGATTTTCATCAACTTCTCTTACGGGAATTTTCGTTATGACTTCTGCAACCTCGGGATCCGCATAAGTTCCGTAAGCATCTATAAGTATTCCGCGTGTTCCGCTCTTAGATGTGATGCCATAGACCACAGACATATCTCCGGGATCGGATTCGCCTTCATACCTGTAAATTCTTTCTATGATAAGATCTTCCGGTGAAAAAGTTTCACCGGTCTCATTACTGCTGATCTTTTCGTCCTTCACACAAAAGTCATGTATAAAATGTTTTTCACGGAGTTTTTGTATAATCTCCGGGACAGTTCTCATTTCCTTTTCCAATCTTCATCCTCCTTAAGTTTGAAATTCAATATTAATCCGGTTACAAAACTTCCAAAAACAAAAATGTAACTAACATAACCCAGTACTAAATTTCTCATGCTGACTTCCTTTTATCAGGTGTTTTATAAATTTTTAATAAATCTGTTAAATAACTCCATGCTTCTTTGCTATCGCAGAAAATTCAGGAGGAAATTAAAATGGTTAATTTGAAGTTTTTCGGGAACATACTGATATAGATTATTTTTTCTTACTCTTTGTTTCTCCTTTTTTACTTCGCGTCTTACTGACTGTTAGCCATCGCTATCCTTTTTTGTTGCTTTGATTGACTCTTTCCCTCTTTCGTTTCACTTTCAACAAATGTTTATACTACCGTTTTCTCGGCGCCTTTTTCTTTGTACACTTAAAGGTTTTTGTATTAATGATGCAATCTTCCATCTTATAAAAGGAAAACCTGCCCGTAATTATTCCCCAATAATTATTGCACGGGCAGATTTTGTGGTGTTTTTGGATGGAATTGTATTAGAACGTATGTTCTTTATTAACTTAAAATTATATTCTATTTTAATTCTTCTATTTAAAATCCTCGAATGATTTTATCTTAGCCATTATGATAATTGGGTTTTAGAAACATTTTGTCAGGCAACTAAGAATTTTAATCACTTAAGGCTATAAAGGCTGATTTTTATTTTTCATTTTCCGGCTAAATCCATTGTTCGCTTTGCCATTCTTAGGCTCATCCGGATCAAGACTTTGCACCTTTGTTTCTGTTTCAGGATTCAGTTTTGAGTCCGATGGAAGTTTATTCCGGTCATAATTTTTCTCATACGTTTCATTATTCTGTGTGTAATCTTTTTCCGGGATCTGCTTTACGTTTTCTATGTATGTTATCTCATCGGTTTTGTCCTGATTATTAAAGCGTGCCGATTTGGAACTTTTGTCTCCGATCGTTTTCTCATTTAAATTTTCATTTTCATCATCTACATCCTGATCTTCTTCTTCTTCGGCTTCAGAAGTAGTCTGATTATGAGGATAATTTTCCTCATCAGGTGAAAAGTTAACTGAGTTTCCGGCCACCCCCAGTTCAAAGTCAATGTCCTCTGAGCTCTTAATGTTTTGATTATTTCCTTCCATCATCTTCGATCTCCTGAATTAAAGTTTAAAGTTTTATTTTCTTCAATCTTTTTCAAACTGTGTGCCATAAAGCTAAATACTTGAATTGAAATGGAATTGAAGCTTTGAAGTTGATAAAGCAGTTTTATATGCCAGCAATGACAATGATCTGACATAGAGTGTAAATGTAAAGGACTCTGGAAAAGTATATTGAAGTATCTTACCGTACAGCAAAGCAAAGGAATTGTTCAAATCCGATCTTTAAACAATCAATCTATCTGAGAATGTAGATCTTTGATTTTAAATTTTGTTCAATAGAATAAGATTTTAACCGCAAAGGATGCAAAGTACACAAAGTTTAACAATGATAAAAGAGAGCAAATATTTTGGAAATATTAATCGGTCCTTTGCGGATAAAACAATGGGTTTTATGAAGTGATGATTTAGTTAATTCCTAAATTCTTAATTTTCCTGTAGAAAGTCCTTTCATTCA
>JBDTLQ010000267.1:0-5118 GCA_039934715.1 Ignavibacteria bacterium
GAACGGATTGTTATAATTGGACCACGAAAAAGTCTGGATGGTGAACTGGTTACTAAAGATATGGCTGGCTTTTTCCGCATCAGTTGAGATTATTTTTACAAATGCACCAAGCCTGCAGAGCTCATTTACAATTCTTTTTCCTATTAAACCTGTTGCTCCTGTTATTAGTATTTTCTTGTCCATTTAGTATTTGTAACAATTTAGAGGTACTTATCTGTATTTTAAACAATATAAATTTTACCTGATTCTTACTCACGATAAATATTTTTTTTGTATTGCCACTATTTCATTTGCTCACAATAATTATTATGATAAAAATTAAAAATATATTTTATTTGTTGTCTGTTTTACATATTTTGGCACAAAAGTTGATAGTAGTAAGTATATTATCGGTAATTCAAAAATTTTTACTGATATTTTTTACGTAATCATTTACTAAACTAAAGTGAAAGGAAAGGCAATGATAAAAAAAATTTCTGAAACAAAGGTGCTTCATTCAATTTTATTTACAATAATAACCTTATTTGCAATTACAATTTTCAATGGCTGCAACGAGGATAATCCAATAAATCCATCTCAGACCGCAAGACTTCAGATCACTCACGCTTCTCCGGACGCGCCTAATCTGGATATTTATATAGGAACAACACTTATCGCATCAAATCTTTCTTATTTAGAAACCCTGACTTATTTTAATGTTACCGGAAATACGGTGAGTGAAATAATAATGAATGCGGCAGGCACGTCAACAACATTAATTGATACGGCTGTATATTTTTCCACCAATACATCTTCATCCTTTTTCGCCTATGATTCTTTGCAGGACATTCAGCCTTTGATACTTACTGATGATCTGACAAGCCCGGGTACTACAAACGCTCGTCTGAGGTTCATTGATCTTTCTCCGAATTCACCGTCACTTGATGTTGGCGGAGTGGGAAAAGTACAGCCATGGTTCCCGTTTTATACATTCCCTCAATCCTCGGAATTCAGAGCTATAACCGGCGGAACATATGATATATATGCAAACTTATCAGGCACAGGAACGACTTTAGTAACTCTCACAGGACAAAACATGCCTGCCGGTAAAATCTTTACGGTAATTGCTAACGGTTACAATGGTGCTTCAGGACTTCAATCATTTGGTCTGACACTGATCCCAAATAATTAAAAAATTATTACGAAAAATAATAAAAAGTCCGCGTTGAGCGGACTTTTTTATTTATAATAAATTTTTTCAAGGAAAAGTCCAGATGGCGGAGCCGTGTGAATTGATATTTCGTTTGAACTGTTTTCAAGTAGATTTTTGATATTGTCCTCACTTATGTTACCTCTCCCGGCTTCAACTAGTGTTCCTACAATTCTTCTTACCATTTTCCATAAAAAGTGTGAAGCTTTGATCCTGATAAGGATCAGATCGTCCTCCTCGTGAACTGTAATATCTTCAAGCAGAACTTTTGTTGACTTGTTTTCTTTATCAGCTTCGGAAAATGAAGAAAAATCATGCATGCCTTCAAGCAATGCAGAAGAACTTTTTATTGCTTCAACATTCAGTTTATCACGGATCCACCATACATATTTCTTTTCGAAAGCACTCCTTCTTTTTGAAATACGGAAAAGATATTGGCGTGAGACAGCCGAATGCCTGGCATGAAAATCTTTAGCTGTCTTTTCTATATTAAGAATATTAATGTCGGAAGGAAGTTCGTCATTCATTTTTATTTTCAGAATTTCAGGAGCGAGCATGGTTTCACAATCGAGGTGTGCGACCTGCTCAATTGCATGAACACCGGCATCAGTTCTTCCGGCTCCCTGAAGATCTATATACCTGTCCTTGCCGCGTGTATTATCAAAAATCTCCTGGACAGTTCTGATAAGTGTGCCTTGGATCGTCTTTGCATTGTTCTGCTTTTGCCAGCCGGAGTACCTTGTTCCGTCATACTCGAGGAAAATTTTAAATCTCATTTATTTCTAATTTTCCTTCTTGAAAGGAATTCATCTATGCTGTATCGGCCTGGTCCGATAAGGAATAAAGCGAAGAATAAAATAACCAGTTCAAGCGGATATGCAATTTTTCCCCACGGATCAAGCTTGATAAAATGTGTTGAAAGTGCCACTGCCATATTAATTGTTAGTAATAATGCAGCCGGTCTGAAAAGAAAACCAAATATTATAAAAAGCGGTACAACAAATTCGGTAAATGCCGACATAAATCCCCAAAACCCGGGAAGAAAATTTATACCAAGTGCGGACATTGAACTTCCTAACCCAACCCATCTTTCCGGACCGCCGGATATTTTCGCATACCCGTGAATTGTCATAAATATAAGTCCGACACCGGTCCTTAAAAGAAGCATTCCTGTATCACTGAATCTGTTAAATGAATTAAGCATTGTATTAGTTTTTTAAATTTGACAAAAAGTCTTCCATCGATATGTTGAACTCTTCAGGTTTTTCAATATTACTCAAATGTCCCGCGTCATGAATTACTTTGAAGACAGAGTTTTTGATATTTTCTTTAATAAAGAATGAGTCAGTCACCTTTAGTACGGCATCTTTTCTTCCCGCGATCACTAATGCAGGGATGTTCAAATCTTTAAGTTGAAAAAAAGTACTTGTTCTTGTCGCGATCGCTATCATAGTCGCGACCAAACCTCTGACATCCATCCAACCCATCATCATGCTCACAAAATTTTTTATCTTTTCATCCTGAAATCCTTTTTCACTTAGAAGCTTTTTAAGAAATCCCAATAGGAATTCATCCTTTTGTCCGGCTTTAATTTTAATAATTGCGGATGCCCTGTTCAGCAGCCCCTCATTGTCATCTCCGGTCGCCTTTGTATCCGCAAGTATGATCGAACTAAATCTGCTTTGATCCCTGACTGTGGCACGAAGCAGAATATAACCTCCCATTGAAAGTCCGCATGCATTTACTTTATTAATTTTCATGTGATCTAAAATTGAAAAAAAGTCATTGACAAGTTCTTCCATCGTGAACTGGTAATCATCCAGTTCATTGCTGTATCCGAGTCCGCGGACATCGTAGGTGATCACTCTGTATTTATCCTTAAAAAAGTCAACCTGTATGTCCCACATCCTGCTGCACAGCGGATACGCATGCACAAAGATCAGGGGTTTTCCCTTCCCTTCATAATCAGTTACGCTTATTCCGTTAATTTTAAAATTATTCATGCAAATGATTATTTCAAAAAATTATTTTATTGCGAGATAAAGAAATTTTGTGAAATCATACAATAGTATTATATTATCCAAAATTATATCAACTATCTTTTCATTCATTATCACATCAGCTTCATATTTTTTATAAACGTAGAACTGTTTCTGCTTTATAGTTTTTATTAATAGAGGAGATACATTGATCTCCTCAAGGTTCTCATAACCCTTTGGTAATCTTGTTAAGCTCTCGCCGAGAACATCACCATATACCTTTTTAAATTTTTTATTCGTGACAATGGATTCATAATTATCAAAATTAATATAGATTGCTTTCCTGATCTTTTTAAGATTGATGCTGTCCATGCTGTATTGTCCACCTGCGAATAGAAATTCATTTGAAGTAAACTGGAAATAAAAATGAGGGAGTTCAGCGGATTTTATTCTGTCGAAGACAAATGCTGCCGAGTATAAATTTTTGTATGGAGTTTTATTTTTTGAAAAACGAATATCACGGTTGATCCGGAAAATTGATTTATAATTGACTACAATGTTGGGGTCTATTTTATTTATTTCACCCGCCAGTGTGTCTATAAGATCTTTCATAGGTTGCTTTAGGTAATTCTCATAATTATCCCTGTGGTTCTCAAACCATTCCCTGTTATTGTTTTTCGGATTGCTGAGTGCTTTTAAGAATTTTAATGCTTCGGGTTGAAATCCTAAAAACGGCTCTTTGATCAGATGTGAAAGCAATTCTTTTTAATTTAAATAAAATTTTAAATATTACGGAACTTTTTTTTAACAATAGTTTATAATACAAAGATTCGTTCCTAGATATCCAATCTAAGTATTAAAAACTAATTTTAAAATTTAAAAAAACTTTTAACAATTTAATCATCTGCAATGAAAACTCCTATTTTAAGTCTGAAGATATTCTTTCCTGTAATGCTGATCATTTTCCTTTTCAGTTCACTTGCTCAGAGCAGGGAAAAGGAAATTAACTTCTCAATATCTACAAACAATATTTACTACTCGGGGGAAGAGATCAACTTAAACCTCTACTCTTATACTTATGATGAAAAGAAGGGAAATAGAAAAGCGGACTTTAATATTACCCTTCTGAGGATAAAGGATATCAATGCATTTTATTCAAGGCAGACTTCTAGATACGGGATTGATGTCCTCAGCAAAGACAGTATGAATCTGCTTTATCTTACTGAAGAGGTTTATTCCCTCGACAAGACACTCCGTTCAAAAGATGATTACAATTACTGGTATATCAACGAATCAATTCCCTTAAGCACAAAAACAAAAGGCGCATATCTTGTTAAAGTTACTTCCGGAAATAAAGTGGCCTATTGTGGATTCATAGTTTCAGATCTCGGAATTGTCTCTAAAGCCGGAAATAATTCAATGCTCGCATATGTTGTTGACAGAAAGTCCGGAAATCCGATTTCAAATACTGATCTGAATTTTTATCTCGGCACGAATAAGATAGGTCAGGGAAAAACAGCAGATGGTATTTTCTATCAGTCGGTAACTGAGGAAGTTAAGACAGCGAAGGATGAAGATATGATACCAATGATAATCGGAAAGTATAATGATGACATTGTAATTTCGGATTCGTATTTATTTTTTGGTTATGCAGGAAACAAATACTACACATACATTTTTACCGAACAGCCGGTTTACCGTACTAGCTCAGAAGTTAATTTTAAAGGAACCATAAGAAAAAATGTCTCAAATAAATTTGAACCTGTTGCAAATAAAGAGTTAACCGTAATTATTAAAGATTCAAAAGGGGCCGAAGTTTATAAAGAAGTAACAAATACGAATGACATGGGAAGCTTTGCCGGGACTTATAAAATTGAAGAAGAAGGCGCGCTGGGAATTTACACGATCTTCGCGAACATAGATGAAAATAATTCTTACAGCGCTAACTTT
>JBDTLQ010000268.1:0-5101 GCA_039934715.1 Ignavibacteria bacterium
AAATCGTAAATCCCAAATCGTAAATCCCAAATCGTAAACCCCAAATAAAAAAGATCCCGCCTCTTTCCAGAAACGGGATCTTCAAACTTGCTAACTGTTTAACTGCTAACTGTTAACTGTTAAATCTCAACTGTCAACTGTCAAAGCTATTTTCCAAACTTCTTTATCCACTCCTTCTTACTCACTTTTGTCTCCGCCATTATATCTTTTGCATAATTGAAATCAACACTTGAAGGTTCGTATGAATTTAGCATTGCTCCCGAGGGTGCGCTTTCACATATAAAATTCAAACCATTATTTGAAGCGACCAGAATATCAGTAAGATTTACCGTACCATCAAAATTGAGATCGTCCAGAACATAACTTCCTGATGTAAATAAATTTGCGCTGTTATATATTTCAATTATGTCGGTAAGATTTATGCAGTTATCTCTGCTCACATCACCTGAATAGAAAGATGCTTTTCCACTGATAAGTATCATCTTGTTTCCAAATGCTTTTGACAAAGCCGTTGTAAAATCATATGTGATCGTATTCGCTGTACACAGCACAGGAGCTGAGCTCCATGTCGGAAGTGAATTTCTATGTGTTATATATATGTAGTAGCTTACTCCGTTCTGTGCTAGGTTAAGAGGCACTGAAGCCGATCCGCTGATCGAATCATAAACTATTTTTTTCGTTTCAATGATCGCGTACGGAGAAATACTTTGCCTTATCGATACAGTAAGGGTATCTCTTCTTGTCAGCTGTACCGCCTGCAAACGTGAAGTAAGATCAAGAGCAAAGCACGCGTTGTTTAACATTGCCGCATCAGGTCCCATCTGAAGTGCCAGATTTCCTAAAGGCGAATTAAAGATCTTTCCCGTTGTGACCAGTGATGAAGAGTTTCTGAATCTGTAAGTAAGGGCTGAAGTTCCAGCCGCATTCTGAAGTCCAATCAAATGCCTTGAAAGATTATTGGAGTTAAGATCCGAAATAAATCCCGCGCCGGTTTTTGCTCCCGTTGTATCCGCGTATTGAAATAAGATCCTTGAATTTGTGACCGGAGCCGTCGATACATCCAATGTAACCTGAAAGCTGACATAGTCTCCGGGATCACCTGAATAAACCGGTGCCCTGTCATATGTTATCACCAGATAATTTCCCGAAACTTTATAGCTTATCCTGCTTGTGGATGTAGGAACATTATCTGTAAAATCAAAATCTGTCCATAACGGATAAATCGCGTTTAATACACCGCCGCCGGGGATGCCATTAGCAGGAGGTCCCCAGTTGCTTTGATTCGGAATAAAAGTCTGAAAGCCGATCACACCGTTTGTACCGATACGTATCGTATCATAATTGCTTCCGAAAAATCTTACTTTTTTTCCCGAAGGAATTAAAACCTTCCAGTAACCGTCATCGAGATCACCTGTTGTTATGCCCGGCTGAATGTTGACGGTATTCAATTCAAGTGTCACGCTTCCGGCTGTATCCTTCCAGCAATATGACGGATGCGACGGCGCACCTGAGGCACCGCTTGTTGAGTTGGCATAAAAATATCCCGCGCTGTTTCCGTAATTCGGATCCGCGGAAGTGAATGAAGATTTAACAGTGTCATTGTATCGATTGCCATCTGATGCTAATCCGGAATAAACAGTCACAGTATAATTTCCTGGCAAAGGATTGAATGTACTGTCAAAAATTACCTGGGATGAAACACCGGAGATCAAAGAAGAAATTATTTTACTGCTTGTATAATTTACCGGGCCTGTAATTTTATATGTAACCGGTATATTGCTCTGATTCAAAGTTCCGTTATTCTTAAAAGTTGCCTTTGGAGCAAATGTTGAAGCAGGAAGAATCAGCGCGCCTGAAGGAGAATTTACAGAAGTGGCGGAAATATCATTTGTGATTATGGACGACTCGATGGATAATCCGTCAATACCGATATAATTTCCGTTGGTTCCTTCGGGACCACTGTTGACAACACTATACCTTATCGCGAATCTTGCATTAGCTCCGGATGAACCAGCCCGAAAAGCTTTTCTTTCCCAAACTCCGGAGATATCTGCTTTAAATCTTCCAAGTTCGGTCCAGGAAGATTCGGGTGTTGAATCTCCCGCTGCCGAATACATTACTCTTATTGAATCAGAATAAGCTGACCCGGATTCAGACCTGGCGTAAAAGACAAGTGAATCTGCGGAAGAAACATTTTTCCTGGGCAGCACAAGCCAGTTGTCTATATTGTTTACGGAAGTTGCCACCTGGTAAACACCGGCGACATAACCGGTTGAAGGTCCGTTAAAAGAAGGAAATAAACTTCCCTGAAACCAGGTCGGCACCGGTCCCTGAGGTCCGCTTCCCCGGTAATAAATTTTGTATCCCCTGCTTTTAAGAGAAGTGGTATCATTCGCTCCGTCAAAATTATCTGTATAATAAGGAGTACCGGAGGAACGGTATGGAAAACCGATCATGTCCGTTTGAAAGTTCTTTTCATTATTTACAACTGAATTCTGATTTGATTGAGTTCTTGAGGTTGGAGGATTGTCATTATTTCTATCTTTAAGAAACGAAAATCCGAGCAATATTCCTGATAAAATAAAAAACAACGTAAAATAGGTAAACCATTTTTGGTGCATTAGCTGAATTCCTTTCCTGTATTTTAAAATTGGATTGTGAAACTTAATTTTTTATAACTTAAGTTTCAAGAATAAAGTTAATATGACTGCCGGGACGCTTCTTCTGTAGGAACAGCCTTCAACCATTGAGAAATCAATTGTCAATATTCAGGAGCGTGTAGTTCCAATCACCGACATCCGTGAAACTTATTTATACGGTACTGATCCCCTCTTTACATTTTTATCCTTAGGTATTAACAGGGAATCGGGAAAGCTCAATGCTTTATTGACTTCTCCGCCATTTGCATTTTGCCTGATCATATCATTATTAGAAATGTTCGTCGCACCCGGTGGTTCAGCCACACAGACAAATGCTAAGTTATTGTTTGCCGCGATTATTACGTCGAGAAGGTTCGGTGCTCCGTCCCAGTTAAGATCTGTCAGAAAATAGTCTCCTGAAATAAATAAAGTAGCGTCATTGTTTATTCCGATCACATCGGTAAGGTTTACGCAGCCGTCATGTGTAACATCAATATCGCCTGAATAGATTGAAGCGGCTCCGTTAACAAGTTTTGCATTGCTTCCGAATGTCTGGCTGAGAGATGAAGTGAAATCGTATTTCAGCGTATCGCCGGATGTACTTGTAATATTGCTCCAGGATACAACTGAACTCCTGTGAGAGATTACCAGGTAGTACGGATAATTCTTTTTTAAAGAAGTGATCTCAAAAGTTTTTGTGCCGTAAGAAAAACTTCCGTTAAAAGCTGAATCAAGATAGATCTTTTTTTTCTGAAAGATCTGATAAGGTGCTCCTGATCCATCCCTTAAGATTACTTCTACGGTATCTCTTACCCTGAAATTACTCTGAAGCCCCTGTAATGAAACCGACAGTTTTAATAAAATTGAATTATGCACGTTCAGATTATTTACATTTGGACCGAACTCAACTGCAAGACCGCTTAAAGTTATTGGATCGTAAACAGGTCTCTTAATAAATGATTGTGTTGAAGGAATTGCCGGAAAAGGATTAGCGGTTGCAACATATGATCCGTAAGGAACAGGCGCGCCGGTAATTGAAAAGCCTGTTAAATAATTTCTGAATATCGTCGCTGATCCGGGAGCTGAATTATAAGCTAGGATATAGTTACTGACAAACGAACTGCTTGTCTGGCCTGTTGTACTGTCGGCAAATGTATATCTGAAATTTGAATTTGCTCCTTCGCATCCTGTAACGATCTCAATCACAACCTGAAAGCTTGCCCAGTCAGTTACAGGAGAGAATGACTGAACTTTATCATAGGTTATTATGAGTTGGTTTCCTTTTACAGTATAGCTCACACGATTGCTCAGAGAGCTGACGATGGAGCCGAGATTGAAATCATGCCATATCGGCAGCAGTGCATTCTTCGGAACAAGCGCTCCGTCAACCCGGAACTCCGATAATGATGTAGCGCCGAAAGACTGTGTAAAGCCGATCAAGCCATTTGTAGCGGGAAAAATGGAATCATAACAATTACCAGAATATCTTATATGTTTATCCGTGGTATCAAGACCAAATGACAATAATATTTTTTTCAAACTCAGACGAAAATATCCGTCATCAAGAGTTCCTACCAAAATAGTTCCTGGTGCCGCGACGCCATTAAGTACCAGGGTCTTGCTCCCTGAAGTATCTTTCCATACGTATCGTGGAAAAGAAGGCCGGTCAGTTGCAAGTGTGTTTGCATAAAAGTATCCGCTGTCATTTCCATAGTTGGTTTCAATTACTGCAAGATTCGTTTTAGTAAAGTGATCATTGAATTGAATCCCATCGGGATTATTTCTTGTAAATGAATATCCGGAAGTATTAATGATCATTAAAAAAAATAAAATGAAATGAAACAGCCCTTTTGGGTTCATTAAAAATATTCCTTCCTGAATTTTTATTGGATGATAAAACTTAAACCTTTATTACTTAAGTTTCAAGAATGAAGCTATTATGAGTTCGGTTTTTATTAGTTCTCATTTACATAAAAAAATTCCACTCTTCTTCAGAATGGAATTTTTTTTAAAGGATTTCATAAACCCATGAAGCTTAGTCGTGTATGGGTGAATCTAGTTAAAATCTCTTGCGCGTTAGGCTCACTGAAAGGTATGATTATTGACATTCAACCTTAGGATTTTCGATGAATATACAGAATATAGATGAAAAGTGGGAAAAACGATTTTTAGATTATTTTGCTAAAGGCGGTTACGACCACGACGATGCTTCGCACGACCTCAGTCATTTTCGCCGCGTCGCACACACCGCTCATCATATCGCTGTTCTCGAGTCAGCCGCTATCGACACCGAAGTCCTTCTCGCTGCCGCTTATTTTCATGATATCGTGACCCTTCCAAAGAACCATCCCGATAATCGAATGTCCTCTCGATATTCATCCGCCAAGGCTAAGGAAATCCTCGATGGAATGAATTTTCCCGCTGAAAAGATCGAATCCGTCTGCCATGCCATCGAGGCGCAT
>JBDTLQ010000269.1:0-5085 GCA_039934715.1 Ignavibacteria bacterium
GAACGCGGTCATAGGTGTACCTACTGGTTTTACCGAACTTGATGAATATACCGCGGGCTTTCAGAATTCGGAGCTTATAGTTATAGCCGGAAGACCTTCGCACGGCAAGACCGCTCTCTCAATGAACATTGCAAGAAATGCGGCAGTGGATCATGGAAAGTCTGTCGCGATCTTTAGTCTTGAAATGTCTTTCAGAGAATTGCTTCTGAGATTACTTGCAGGTGAAGCGAGAGTTGACGGAAAAAAACTGAAAACAGGAAAATCAAGAGTTGAAGAATGGAACCGTGTGCTGCAGACATACCATAATCTCAAAACAAATATTTACATTGATGATACAAGCGAGCTGACGATACTTGAGATCCGTGCAAAGGCGAGACGGCTGAAAATGGATTACAACATAGACATGGTTGTAGTTGATTATCTTCAGCTTGTCAGAGGTCCTGAAAATTCAGAGCGCCGCGATCTTGAGGTGGCTTATGTTTCCCGAGGGTTAAAGGCGCTTGCAAAGGAGCTGGATATTCCGGTTGTAGCGTGTGCCCAGCTCAACCGTTCGATCGAGCAAAGAGGAAAAGAGAAAAGACCTCAGCTTGCAGATCTTCGTGAATCGGGAGCGATCGAGCAGGATGCCGACGTAGTTATCTTTGTTCACAGACCAATAATGGGAATGAAGGCAAATCAGGATGATCCGGATTATGAAGATCTGAAGCGCAAGGCGGAAATAATTATTGGCAAACAGAGAAACGGTCCGGTAGGGGATTTTGATCTTGTGTTCCTTAATGAGTATGCAAAGTTCGAAAACAAAGTAAGACATCCGGTCATTGATATTCCGAGGAATGTTGAAGCTGAAAGTTCTTTCTAAATATTTTCTTTGTGTACATTCTTTAACCACTAAGTACACCAAGATCACTAAGATTCTTTAAGTATCAATATAATTGATTGACTTGTTATAGGAGAAATTCTTTGCGTGCTTTGAGGTTAAAAATTAGCAGGTAATAGATTTGATATAAAAAAAGCCCGAACCTTTTCAAGTCCGGGCTTTTTTAGTATTGAAAACTTTTTTATAATTTCTTTTCTGTTTTTGTTTTGCCTGTGCACTTTGATCCGTCACCGCAGCTATCTTTTGTGCTGCATAAAGAATTTTCTTTTACTGAAGCGGCGATAATTTCAGGTGTTGTATCTGATGCTGAATAGTAAACCTTTACATTAGTAAGGTGAGTATCGGTATTGCTCGCGTCATAGTTAACATCCTTTACGCCGGCTATTCCCATAAGCTTTTCTGAAACTCCCGGCTTACATGCGTCGCAATGGATCTTATCGGTAACAAATTCATAAACCGCTAAACCCTTATCGTCATTAACGACAGCGCCGCTCATTTTTGTACCTTCTGTACATTGAGACTTGTTAATGCTTGAACTGGTTTTTTGTGTGCAGCTTGATGAACAATCTTTCTTCCCATCTTTGTCATCCGCGATAAGTATATTTTTTTGTGTGTATAAAAATCCGAAGACAAGGATCAGTATTAAAGAAACAGTAATTAAAATTTTGTTTTTCATAGTAGTATTGGTTTAAGTTGCTGATTAAGTTTTTTTACATGTCATCATCATTTCCGTTCATGAACGGAATGATCACTTCAGGTTGTCCTTCCGGCTCACCTATATCGTCAATTTTCCTGACCTTGTTTTTGTTCTTTACTTTATCACATCCCTTTGAATAGACCTCAGGTGCAGTGGGTGTACCCTGAGGGTAAATGATTTTCATTTGGTATTTGTATGATTCATTGTTCTTGTAAGTTTCATAACTTCGGAAAGGTATGTAGCTTTCAGAAGTATTGCGGCTGGTTGTTTTGCCGGTTGTTTTCTTTTCGATCTTTGATTTTTTATTCTGCTCTATTATTATGTAATTATACTCAAAGCCATAGCCATAAGTACCAGCCCTTATTTCAAAATTCTTCTGGATCCTTTCAGGTCTGTATGAAAATTCTCTTGAATCGGCTACAACATTTTCACCTGTTCGTTTATCGATCTTAAAACCTTTGCTCTGGTGAAGATCTGTTTTTGAATTATCCTTTTTGATAAGGAGTTCAAGTTCAGCAGTGAAATCTAAATTCTTATCAGCGGCTGTTTTCTGAACCTTAGCCTGCTTCTGAGCAATATAACTTGAAAATAATTCGTCACCCGGAATGGTCTCATTCCCGGTTTTAAACTCAATGAAATTACGTTTCTTAATAAAATATTTTGATCTCTTTTTATTAAGCTTTGCATCTGACTTAGCTATTATACTGGTAAAGGGCTGACAATCAGGGGAAAGATATTGCTCCATATCATTTTCATTGGAGCTTAATACAGCTTTGATTGAGCTTTGCAGCTTATCTTCAATTCCATGTCCAAACTGGTAATAAATGAAGCCTGCAAGAAGCGATACAATCACGGAAGAAATAAATCTGGATTTATCTTTCATTGCAATTGTAATTTTAAAGTTAAAGGGGTATAAAAACTTTGTCTAATATACATTTTTTAAAATCAAATAAAAATTATTTTTTTCTATACTCCTGAATATATTTTTTGATCTCCTCTATCCTGTTTTCAGGGTTTGGATGTGTGCTCATAAACTCGGGCTGTCTCTGGCTTCCGCCTGCTTTTGAGAGAATCTCCATTACTTCGATCTGTGCTTCGGGTTTATACCCTGTTTCAAACAAATATTTCACTCCGAATCTGTCAGCTTCAAGCTCATCCGCGCGGCCGTATTTCATGTTGATCATGCTGCCGACATATCTTGAAATTGCTGTCTGCATCCCGGGGCTGTTCGGATCCATTAATGCAATGTCGGAAGCCTGAATAAGTCCCTGTGTCAGTTCATCTTTTGCCATCTGCTCGGCAGAGTGACGGCCAACTACATGTCCGATCTCATGTCCCAACACGCCGGCAAGCTGATCTTCGGTTGTAAGAAGATTCAACAGACCCATTGTTATGAAGATCTGTCCTCCCGGAAGAGCAAAAGCGTTCACGGTTTTCTGATCGGCGAGAACATGAAAATCAAATTTGTATTTAGATCTGCCCGCTTCAGTTCCGTTAACGATCTTTTGGCCGACCCTTTCAACCATTGCTTCCACTTTCGGGTCGCGTTCTTCGCCCCCCATTTGTTCTATCATCTGAGGAGCGCTCTGCATGCCTAGTACAACTTCCTGTTCCTGTGTCAGACTTACCCTCTGCTTTTCGCCGGTGATCGGATTGACTTCTGTTTTACTGTAGTACGAAATTATCGCTGCAATCGCTATGATCACAGCGATAATTAATTTAGGATTTAAAAATCTTCTCATTATTATCCCTGATTTTTAATAGACAAATTACAATTTTTATTTTACTTCAAATGTGATCTTGGAATTGATACGATATTCAGTGATCTTTCCGTCTTTAACTTTCGCGCTGAGGTTCTTCACATTTACCGAACGGACATCCCGAACAGTCTTTGATGCTTCGGCAACTGCATTCTGGGCTGCATCTTCCCAGCTTTTGTCGGAACTCGATAATATCTCTAGAACTTTGATGACTGACATGGCTTATCCTTTCGTGTTATATTTTTTATGGAAAATAAGCTTATATTTTTTTTTAAACAATTATCATTTAATTCTTTTTATAGCTACCAATGTTCTGTCATCAGAATATACTCCATGGGATGAAAAGACGGCAACATCTTCCAGGATCAATTCACATATTTCTTTCGGGCTCCTGCTCTTATACCTGATGAGACAATCTTTTAATCTTTCCTCTCCGTAAAATTCAAACTTGTCATCGGTCGCTTCGACTATGCCATCGGTGTATAATAACAGTATATCTTCTTTTCTGAGGTTGATGCTGTCGACAGAGTATTTCTGATATGGGGCAGGTCCTAATACGGGTCCTGTTGCGTTCAAAGTTTCGACAGTGTTAAGTTGGGATTTAAAAAATAACGGAGGGTTCTGTCCCGCGCTTACATACTGACAAAGTCCTCTCTTATCTGCAATAAGCTCGCAGTAGAATAGTGTTACAAACCTTTCATATGGGAAAGTTTCATAAACCAGGTTATTTATTTTGCCGATCATCGCGGTCATCTTGATCTGGTACTCAACACCCATTCTTAAAGCTCCGGAAACATAAAGCGCCTGCGCCGCCGCGGAAAAACCTTTGGACGCGGCATCTCCAATCGCGACTCCCACTCTTTCTTTATCTTCGCTTTCTATATAATCAAAAAAATCTCCGCCAACAATCTTATCCGGCATGGAAAGCCCGAACATTTCATAATTACCGAATTTCATTTCATGCTCGGGCAGAATACTTCTCTGTATCTCTCTTGCTTTCTCAAGCTCTTCAATATTTTCCTTAGCGCTGGATTCAATGTATTTGGTACGAAGTATGGAGCTTAATGTCATGCTGATGATATTCAGTGTATTCAACAGATCGCCTTCGAGGCTTTTTGCATTTAACGCGATAAGATAGTGATAGAGAAAGTATGGCTCTCCAGATTTATCCTTAAGCTTATACCTGTAACCGGCTCCCGACGCGGAGTATTGATAGATCCCTTTCTCCATTAAATATTCGTCTGTTTCCTCAGCTATCACCGAACGGTAAAGTCCTACCTTCTTAAACATGGGGTATCTGTCAACTTTTACTTCGTAATCTTTTTCAATCGGATCGACCTCGCCTTTTTGCTCCAGCAGAATGTAGGCGTCTTTACTTTCATTAAGCTTCCATAATCTCCCGCCTATTATTTTTATTTCTTCGTTGTTGATGATCTCCTCGAGCACATATCCCAAAAGCTCATCTTCATTTACGATCTTGGGAGCTTCTTTAATGATGTTCTCTAATGTCCGGTATAATTTTTTCTGTTCCATAGTTTAGACTTTTTTAAGATCCTCTGTATCTAATTTTTTAATTTTTCTTTCAAATTTATGTTTATTCCTTTCAAAGTATATCTCTCCGAGCTCGGCTCCGACAACGAAGATCACCGATAAATAATAAATATAAAAAATGCTGATTACAATGGTCGCGTATGTGCCGTAAATTTTTCCGTAGTTAGCTATCTTTAGTATGTAAATTGAAAAAACATATT
>JBDTLQ010000270.1:0-5070 GCA_039934715.1 Ignavibacteria bacterium
CTTTTAACTTTTAACTTTTAACTTTTAACTTTTAACTTTTAACTTTTAACTTCTTCTCCCACTCCCAGGAAGTCAGCATCATATTCTTAAGATCTCTTTCCGATTTCCACCCGAGAATTTTATTCGCTTTATTTATATCGGAATAAATACTTACAACATCCCCGCTTCTTCTGGGACCGATTTTATAATTTAATTTTACTCCCGAAACTTCTTCAAAAGCCAGTATCACTTCCATAACAGAGTTGCCTTTTCCCGTACCAAGATTAAATACTTCCGCATTGCCTTCGTTTTTATTTTCAGCAAGCCTTTGCAATGAGATTACATGAGCTCCTGCAAGATCCACAACGTGAATGTAATCACGAATGTTTGTTCCGTCGGGTGTATCATAGTCGTTGCCGTTAACTGTCAGTTTCTCTCTGAGGCCGATCGCGGTCTGCGTGATGTAAGGTACAAGATTATTCGGAATTCCGATCGGCAGCTCTCCTATCAATGCAGAATCATGAGCACCTGTCGGGTTAAAGTATCTGAGTATTATACTCTTGAGCCCGGAAACTTTAGCAAGATCAAAAAGCATCTGTTCACCGGTCTGCTTCGTGAATCCATAAGGTGACTCCGCTTTTTTAATTGGTGAATCTTCTGAGACCGGCAATTTATCCGCTTCACCGTAAACCGTACATGAAGACGAATAAACAAAATTCTCAATATTTCTTTTTACAATTTCATCAAGAAGATTTATCATTCCGGTCACGTTGTTTCTGTAATACATCATCGGATCCATTACCGACTCACCAACTGCTTTGAACGCGGCAAAATGTATCACTGAATCAATATCCTTATGCCTGTCAAAAAAACTTTTGAGCTTTCCCGCATCACAAAGATCAAGCTTCTCAAATGAAGGCCTGTTGCCGGTTATTATTTCAATGCTGTCAATAACATCTTCTCTTGAATTTGAAAGATTGTCAATGATTATAACTTCATAGCCTTTCTTCTGAAGTTCAACAACTGTATGTGACCCTATATATCCTGTTCCGCCTGTAACTAAAACTTTCAAATGATTGGTTATTGGTTAATTGGTTAATTGGTTAATCGGTTGATTGGTTAATTGGTTAATTGGTTAATTGGTTAATCGGTTAATTGGTTAATTGGTTAACTGGTTAACTGGTTATTGCCAACTTTTAACTTTTAACTGTTAACTGTTTAAAGCCTATATCTCTCCTGAAATATTTATTCTCAAATTCAATTTCCAAAACTTTATCATAAGCTTTCCCCGCTGCTTCTTCGAGTGACTTATCCGAAATACCAACTACCGATAATACCCTGCCGCCGGCTGAAACTATTTTTTTCCCATCAGAAAATTTTGTACCGGAATGAAGTATTAGAATACTATCATCGTCAGAATTCAAACCTGTTATCTCTTTCCCTGAGTCATAATGATCAGGATAACCTTTTGACGCAAGAACGACACAGCATGCAGATTTTTTATTGCACACTAATCTGTAGTTTTGCATTTCCTCATTAGCCGAGGCGATTAGCATCTCCAGAAAATCCGATTCAATAAGCGGCAGAACCGCCTGCGTTTCGGGATCGCCGAATCTGCAGTTAAACTCTATCACATAAGGCTCATCTTTAACGATCATCAGTCCGCAGTATAAACAACCTTTAAATTCTTTTCCCTCTTTCTTTAATGCACTAAGAACCGGCTGTATGATCTTCGATCCGATCTTATCTTCGAGATCTTTGTTCATGAATTTCTTTACCGGGGCAATGGCTCCCATTCCGCCGGTGTTCTTACCCTTATCACCTTCCGAAATTTTTTTATGATCCTGTGAATAAGGAAGCACTGCATAATCTGTTCCGTCAGTGATTACAAAAACCGATACTTCCTCCCCTTCCAAAAATTCTTCTATGATAAAATCTGAACCTGCATCTCCCAAAGAATTTTCAGGACTAAGCTCATTAATAATTTCCAATGCTTCATCCGTATTTTCAGCGATCATAACCCCCTTACCCGCAGCAAGACCGTCGGCTTTTATAACAATAGGGAAATTACTTTTCTTCAAAAATTTTTTTGCTTCCTCAGAATTTTTTTGTGAAAAGTTTTTAAACTTTGCCGTGGGGATGTTATTGGCGGTCATAAGTTTTTTAGAGAATATCTTGCTTGATTCAATCTCAGCGGCTTCCTTAGTTGGTCCGAAGATATTTAATCCCTTATCCCTGAACTTGTTAACAATACCCAGCGACAGCGGTACCTCTGGCCCGACAACAGTAAAATCAATTTTTTCTTTTAAAGCATAAGTAACCAGCAGATCTGTTTCTGTTGGTTTAATATCTATCGTTTCGGCAAATTCATTTATTCCGGGATTCCCTATCGTGCAGATCAGCCGGCTTTCAGAATTGCGAAACGATTCCGAATTAAAGATCTTCCATGCTATTGCATTCTCTCTTCCGCCGTTACCAACCAATAATATTTTCAACCCCCGGATGTCTATGCTTTTAAATGATTATTCTATGTCCACCAGTAAATTAAATTCTTTCGCGAGTTCATATGTAAGCATTTTCCTGTCATACTGTTCAACAACAGTTTCATTCGCTGATGGCATCGTGTTATTCTTATACATTTTATAGTATTCATAAAAAGCGTTCATAAGCTCTTCAGGATTTTCATCTACAAATTTTATCGCTTCATATTTTTCAAGCATCTTCTTTGTCACCCCTTCAGGTATGCACGCGATAATATTTTTCCTGCTGCCGATATATTCACCGACCTTGCCCGGCATAGCGGCATCATCATTTTCCCCCCGGCTTATCATGAAAAACAAAACATCAGAAGCCATCAGATATTTTATGCATTCAATATGATTAACGTAGCCGAGTATTCTTATTGAATTTCCAAGATCATAACTTTTGATAAGCGCTAAATTATCTTTTGAAATGATACCTATAAAACAAAACTCCACTTCATTTTTTAATTCGGGGTACTTGATAAAAAATTTATGCATGGACTCCAGGTAAAATTTCGGATTGCGTGTGTAAAAACTGCCGGAATACGTTATCCTCATTTTATTTGTCCTTGGGAGTTCAGCTGATTTTACCTTTTCAAAATCTTCGGGATCATAACCGTGAGGAATAATTTTGACTTCATTATAATCAATGTTTCCGTATCGTGAGATAATAAGTTCTTTCACGCGCCTGTTGGTGGTGATGATCTTATTTGCATCTTTAAGGACATCCTTTTCAAGACGCATGTTTGACATTTTATGAAAAGGGGTCGGATAAAAATTCAGGACCGGGCTGTCAACCCACGCGTCGCGGTAATCAATGACAAGTGGTACTTTATATTTCTTTTTGATCTCCTGTCCGATAAGGAAGTCTGTATACGGAGGAGCTGTAGCGAATATCACATTAAAGCCGCCGTACTTTTTCCAGATCTCGTCTGCTTTCTTTAATGCTCTTTTCTTCCATGTGATCTTATTATCGGGAATGAATACGAATTGCCCCGCACGGCTGCGCAGCTTGCGCATTTTTTCATTGGGTGTTTTGATGATGATCTTGCTTACATCACTTATTTCCTCGCCTGTCCTCTCGATCTTAATACGGTTTTCAATCGCTTCATTCAAAAGACTTTCATCGACCGCGTAATATTTTTTCGGACTGTCAGTTAATATCACCGGCTCCCATCCGTATTCACTGAGATACTTTGCAAATTTCAAAGTGCGCTGAACACCGCCCATTCCCATAGGAGGAAAATAATATGAAATGATTAAAACTTTATTCAAATTCTTTTTTAAATTATTATTAAATCCTTGGAAGACCTGTTGAGTATCTCGCAGCCGTCTTCCTTTACTACAACGTCATCCTCGATCCTTACTCCGCCTAATCCTTCAACGTAAATTCCCGGCTCTATCGTGATGATATTATTGACTTCAAGTATATAGTCAGACCTCTCATTCATTGCAGGCTTCTCGTGAATGTCATATCCAAGCCCGTGACCGAGCCCGTGTCCGAAATTATTTCCGTAACCTTTCTCCTTTATATAATCTCTGGCGAAAGCATCAAGTTTTTTTCCTGTAATTCCCGCCTTTACATTGTCAAGAGCTCTTTGCTGCGCTTCCTTTACAATTCCGTAGATCTTTTTGCATTCATCTGAAACTTCACCGATCGCGATCGTTCGAGTCATGTCCGATTTCATTCCCTGCACATCACACCCGAAATCAAGCTTCAGCAGTTCATTCTTCTGTATCTTCCTGTCGGTAGGTCTTGCATGAGGGAACGCGCTTCTTTCTCCCGAAGCCACGATCGGCTCAAAGGAATCTCCGTCCGCCCCGAACATCTTTTGCAAAAAAGAAATGTGAGCTGAGACTTCCCTCTCGCTCATCCCGGATTTAATAATCTTCAAAAGCTCCGTAAATGTCTTATCTGTAATATCCACAGCCTTCCTTGTCTTCTCTATTTCTTCATCATTCTTTATGCTGACGATCTTTTCGATCATGCTGTCAACAGGAACAAACTCAGCTTCTTTGAAATCTTTTTTTAAATTTTCCGCGTCCGCATATGTCATAAAATTTGATTCAAATCCGATTCTCTTCAGCTGGTGTTTTTCAATTAGCTCTTTGAGAAACATCATTGAATTCTGAACATAAATAATAATTTCAAATTCAGGATAAACTTCATTTGAAGACTGACTCTTGTACCGGAAGTCAGTTATAAAATAATTTTTATCTTTTGTCAGGAGAATGCTTGCGGCGCTTCCTGAAAATCCTGATATGTATCTTATGTTGGCGAGGTTCTTTATAAGAAAGGAATCTATTTTCAGATCGGAGAACTGGGATTTTATTTTATCTATCCGGCTCATGTTTTCTTCTTCAGTTTAAGTACGTAATAACTTTAAAAATACCGATTACGCAGGGCAATTTCAATCCGAAGTTTGATAAAGATTTTGGATATGAATGGGTGTGAACATATTTTACCACTAAGTTCACTTAGGACACAAGGACTCAATTCATGATTTTATTATCCACAATTCACCATTCACTATTCACTATTCACTATTCACTATTCACTATTCACTAT
>JBDTLQ010000271.1:0-5067 GCA_039934715.1 Ignavibacteria bacterium
TAACGGATTTATCGGTAGTCTTGAACACGGATATAACGGATTTAACAGATTTTCACGGATAAATTTTTTGACCCCTCGTTCCCAATCTCCCCGCTTCGCGAGGCGAGCCGATTGGGAACGTAGATTTAAATGTAACGAAGGTGGATGAATTTACGAGTTGTTAGATTGAATTTACGAGTTGTTAGATTGAATTTACGAATTGTTAGATTGAATTTACGAGATGGTAAATTCTATTTATGAGATTGTAAATTGAGTTTACGAGTTGGTAAATTGAATTTGCGAGTTGTTAGATTGAATTTACGAAGTGGTAGATCGAATTTACGAAGTGGTAGATTGAATTTATGAGTTGGTAGATTGAATTTATGAGTTGGTAGATTGAATTTACAAATTGGAGAACTTATTTCAGCAACACCATCCTCTTCGTATCAATAATTTCTCCATCTGCTTCCAATCGGTAAAAATAAATCCCGCTTGATAAATTGCTTTCCTGCCTCACACTGCGGGTGTCGAATTCAACTTCATAACTCCCTGCATTCTTCTTTTCATCTTCCAATACCGCCACTTCATTTCCCAGCACATCATAGACTTTAAGTAAAATGTATTGGGGATTTGGTATTGAGAAACTTATTCGGGTTGAAGGATTAAATGGATTCGGATAATTTTGTCCCAGTGAAAATTTATCCGGGATAAAATTAATCCCGGATATGCCGGTAGGTATTTGTGAATATTTTACTGTAGCATAATCATAATAAGTCCCCGAACCTCCGCTCGTACCAGTAAGATAAACATTTCCTTTCTTATCTATAACCATATCATCTACATAATCAAATCTGTTCGGAGTTCCTTTGTATTTTACCAAAAATTGCAGATTTCCATTGTTATTATACTTTATTGCTCCATAACCAGTAAAGTTATTAGAATCAATATTTACCGTAACATAAACATTATTAACAGAATCAAGAATTAGAACTGATTGATTAGTTGCAAAAGCGTTAGTAGTAGGATAAGTCCTTATCCAAAGTACATTACCGTTGAGATCTAACTTGATAGCAAAACTATTCCCGGAACTTCTGGCTGCTAAATATACATTCTGTGATTTATCGACTTCTATATCATACGATGTGTTAGGAGGATGTATCCGCTTCACCCATATTACATTTCCTGCGCTGTCATACTTTACGGTTGTACAATTGTAGATTAAAGAAGTGTCCTGGCTAGCCCCGGTAACATAAACATTTGAAGAATCATCGGTTGTTATACCATAAGGATTATCATCACCATCCGGAGAAAGACCATTATAAATTCTTATCCATATTATCCGTCCGTCATTTGTGTATTTAATAGTTGTATAATCATATTCGGTAACAGCATGTCGTGTTTCGCCGGTAATTAAAACATTGCCCATATTATCTATTGCCAGATCCTGAAGCTTGTATGCATTGTTATATCGGTTAACCCACAAGTTGTTCCCATTGCGATCATATTTACCGACTACATATTTTCCAGAACCCAACCCTGCTGCATATATATTCCCCATGCTATCTAAAATTAGTCTTCTATATTCAGCAGCATCATAAGCGGTCCATTTCAAATTCCCGAATTTATCATATTTAATTACTGATAAAGCACCTGCAATATATACATTCCCGGAATCGTCAAGCTTCATGTCGTAAGCAACATTAAAATTATTGCCCGGTCTTTCATAGTCCCTAACCCACAAACTATCCCCGTTTTTATTATACTTAATAGTAGTACACTTGAATCCATCTAATACTTCAACTCCTCCTGTAACATACACATTTCCGGAGTCATCTACGCAAACAGCAAAGGCTTCGTCTTCCAGGCTTCCGGGTCCCGAATATCTTTTTACCCAATCTAATTGCATTTGAGCTAAACAAATGGAAGAGCTCAGTAAAATTATTACGAAAATTATCTTTATTTGAATATATTTCATCACATGTATTTAAGTCAATTTAACAAATTTAGCTTTAGATGGAATCTTCCATACACCGGAATTACTTTCCGAAATATGTTTTAAGACTAAAAGCATATAATAACCCTTCGATTGGAGTAACTGTTTAAATTTTATCATCACGGGTAAAATGAATAATGTGTATTCAAAATAAAAGCAATTTATTTGTAGAGCTTAAATAAATTGAATAATTATTTTTTACTCAAAAATGATTATTGCCTTTGTGGTTTAACTTTGATAGTTTTAACTTAACTTCAGGAGAATAAAAAATCATGGGATGTTAAATCCGGTTTTAAATATAAATATAGAGTATTCACAAAAGATAATAGCTCCCGAGATCCCCGGCTATTATTACTCACGAGACAGGCTGATCAAAAAGATCCTTTCTTACAAATCCAAGAAACTCATACTGATCACTGCGCCCGCGGGCTACGGCAAGACCTCATTCTCCGTGGAATATTTTCACAAGCTGAAAAAAGAATTAAAGCTCTGGATCAGCATCAGTCCTTATGACAATTCGATAGAAAATTTTTTCCTACTCCTTGCACTTGCTTTCGAGAACAATCTGCAAAATTCAAATTTCAGTTCGAAGCTTAAAGCAATATTATCTAAGTCGCAGAATATTCCCGTTGTTGAAAAAATAGATAACATCATATCCTCATTTTCCAGCGAGCTATATCTTTATCTTAAAGAAAGAAGCAAGCAGCTCTATATTTTTCTTGATGACTTTCACAATGTTGATGAATGCGATGAAGTGTGCGCGGCGCTTAATTACTTTCTTGAGTACCTTCCCTCGAATGTTAACTTTGTTTTCATTTCAAGAAGAGATCCGAAGAAGATCAACTATCCGAAATTCCTCGCGAAGAACTGGATGGGGAGGATCACCAAGGATAATCTGCTGTTTGACGACTCGGACATTGAGAATTTCATAAAACTCAATAAAAAGAAGACGGATAACCTTGATAAAAAACTGCTCGAGGAATTTCTTAAGAATACTGAAGGATGGGTAACCGCGATCCAGCTTCTGCTGATGACGAATGATTTTGAAATGCTCAAGAATGAGGATCTGAACCTGAGCCGCAATGACATCTTTGAATACTTTACAAATGAGATCTATGAGAACTGTACGCAGGAAGAAAAATCCATGCTGCTTGTGTTATCTTATCCCGAGTCTTTCGATAAGGACATAATTGAAAATGTACTGGGGATCCGCGGAGGATATGAAATATTGTTAAGATTGTATCAAAGCAATGTATTCATTAACAGGGAAGATGAGACGTTCCGGCTGCATGAGCTGCTGAGAAAATTCCTGAATAAGATCGCGCTTGAAAATTTTAACAAAGAAAAAATATCCGACATCTACAGAAGGCTCGGCAATCATTATCTGAACAACCAGGACTGGCGGGAAGACTATATTGCGCTTAACTATCTGATACTCGGAAAGGATTATGAAACACTAAAGCAATGGATCAAGCTTAATGCTTCCGATAAGCTGCTGCTGATCCATTCAAGCGGGCTGTATAATAAGATAGAAGAAATAAAGGATAAAAATTTCAAGAGCTCGCTGGAATATATTCTGCTTAAAGTGAATACGCTTATTTATAAAGACAAGGACGTCGACAAAGCGATGGAGTATCTGGAAAATATACTCAGGAATAAATATTCGATCTGTGCGAACGAGAGCATTCTTATTCCTGTGAGCAAAGTCAAGCGCAATGATGTTAACTACTATGTTGAACTGCTGATGCTGCTGTGCAACTGTAACTTCCTTAAAGAGGGGATCGGTGCGGCAAACATTCCAATATCTGAACACATACTGAAGTTCAGGCTCAGAATGGATCAGGAAATACCTTTCATTGTATCGCTTATCAAATCATACATTACAACGGGAAAAAATTTAAAAAATAAAAAGTACATAGACAGACTGAAAGATATTTTCAATAAGATCCTGACAAACAGCAAGAAGGGGATAAAGGAAATGCATGAGAATATTTTTGTCGAGAGTACATTCTCGATGCTTATTTTCTTTGACTATGGAGATTACAAAACGGGGAATCAGGTACTGAGATTTATCATGAACAACTTTGATTCCAAAAGCTTTGATCTTTCAAATTACAGCCAGGTTTGCTTCGCGATGTTTGCGAGTTATAACCCAAAGGAGTTTGATGTGTTCTATAATTTTCTCGTGGAAAAGAATAAGGAGAAGGATCAGACCATTTTCTCGGCTTATAAAAATCAATATGAATTCCAGAGTATCCTTAAAAATTTTCTGAGTTACCAGTTCAAACAGGTGATAAAGGATCTTGAGTATTCAAAGAAAAATACATTCCTGAAAAACTATATTTATTTCATAGACTCTCTGATCCTCTATTGCTACAATCTAACGGAACAGCCGACTGTTGTGACCCATCTGTTGAATGACGGAAGTTATTGTTTATCAAAAACACGTCATCTGATAATTCAGCTTGAAGCTTCTCTTCTTTCAAACAACAGTAAATCCTATCACAACATTTTAAAGGAAATTAATAAAATAAAAAAAGAGAATTTTACAATATTCAATCAGGCGATAATTTTGTTTTGCGAATGTTATTACTATTCACTTCATGATGATGTGAAAAGCTTCAGAGAAAAGTTTTCGAAATTTACATCGATGTGTAAAGAATATGATTACAGTAATTATATTCTGTTCAGGGCAAAAGCAAATAAGCTTAAATATGTATTTGAGTATGCAATTAATAACAATATTGAGACAGCGTTCCTGAAGAATATCTTTAAAGCAAATGAACTGCCTGTTTCTTCATTGAAAAGACGCACAGTGCAGATCGAAATTCAGTTTTTGAATAACAGCAGAATATTCATAAACGGAAAAGAGCTGAATGACAATCTTTGGCTCAGGGCCAAATCAAAATCTATTTTCCTCTATATAGTTTATAAAACATTTTGCGGAAACGATGTAACAAAAGAGACGATCATTGATGATCTCCTGTACAATTCGAAGAATGTAAATTATGATGCGATCACTGACGTAGAAATTAATAAGGTCCGAAAAGTCCTTCAGAGTTTTCTATCGGAGCTTTTTACCGAGAAGATTACTA
>JBDTLQ010000272.1:0-5059 GCA_039934715.1 Ignavibacteria bacterium
ACTGGTTTAGTAATTATCACCTGACCGCGGCCCGGGATCACTTTGATATCCGGGAATATTTTTTTTGTAAAGGCGTTTGTACAAATGATCAACGACTTTCCGCTAAAATTTATTTTTTCTTTTTCGTAACAGTTGACGACAGTTACATTTACATAATTTTCTTTTTCACTTATTGTTTCAGCTTCACAACCGTTCAGGATCCTGATCCCCAGCTGGCCGGCGTGATCGATCATCGAGCTCATCATTTTACCTGTATCGATCTGAGACTCGAATGGACTATAGACAAGTGCTTTGACAAGAGTCTCGCTAAAACCGAATTCCCTGATCTTTTCATTTGTAATTTCAAAAACATCCTTGCCAAAGATGTCCATTAACTTTTTATTTACATGATTAACTTTCTCAAGCGATGCCAGATGTTTATCATCAACAAGTTCGAATCCGCCGTAATTCAGAAAACCGATCCGTTCATCTCCCAGTCTTTTTCTAAGAAGATTTATTCCCTCATATCTTTTTTCAACCAGCGAAACAGTTTCATCCTCTCCTATCCTTTTGAAATCGGATAAAATTTCCGAAAGACTTCCAAAGCAGGCAAAGCCGGCATTTCTCGTGCTGGCACCTGTGGGAAAGATCCCCTTTTCAAGAATAAGCACACTGTAGTTTGGATTACGCTCTTTGATCTCGCATGCGGTTGACAGACCAAGTATTCCGCTGCCGATTATTATGAAATCGTAATTAAGAAAAGAATTTTTTTCCCAGAAAGAAAGCAATGGATAATTTTAATATTTATAAATTAAAAATAAAACAAATCGAATTATGCTTCCGATTTCATTTTCATCGGATGCATGGAAAGTAATTGTCCATAAAAAACAAGATTTCTTGCAACGTTCATTGCCATTTGTTTTGTCGCTTTATTGGCAAGTCTCTTTTCTCTGTCCTTGCTGACATCTCCTCCTACTTCACCTATCCAGTATGCTGCACATTCCGGAGGAAATGTAAATCCGAGAAACGTCATCACCATCATTATCGTACCAATAGTGGACAACGCTCCGTCTTCACTTCCTGTTATTACTATCCCCGCAACTTTATTATACAGCGCGCTTCTCCCTTCTTTATGATACTCTTCATCCAGCGCGTCCATTCTTTCAATTACTCTTTGCATAAGGCTCGACCTTCCTCCCCACCAGATAGGTGTCGCAAAAATAACAATGTTAGCTGCTTTTATCTTAGCAACAATATCCGGCCAGTCGTCGTCCTCGCTTTCCCTGTATTCCAATCCTACAGGAATATTTTTATCGGAAATTCTTATTATCTCGGGATCAATCTTACCGCAAGCTTTCATGCATTCAACTACAAGCTGTGACAGCTCTCCGGTATTTGAGATTTCTTTTTCATGCTTCAATGAACAATTGAGAACGAGTACTTTTAGAGTCATTTCCGGAGCCATCATTTCAGCGGGCGGACAGGGTTTTATTGTGTACATACTTTTTGAGATTTATAGTTTATTAAAAGTTAACCGAATAGAAAATTCAGACACCGGTTACTTGTGATTTGTAAGAGCAAGTTTGATTCCAAGCCCGATAAGGATCAGGCCTGTGAACTTTTCCTGTATAGTAATGATCTTCTGATTTTGTTTTATGAAATTTTTAGACTTACCAAGAATATAAGAGACAAGAATTAATATCAGTGTTCCCTGAAGATCAAACCATAAACCCAGAGAAAGAAGCTGAAGCTGAAATAAATGTGATGACGGATCAATAAACTGCGGAAGGAATGAAAGAAAAAAGATAGCGACTTTTGGATTCAATGCATTTGTAATAAAGCCCTGCTTCATTAATTTCCATTTGTTTATTTCAGGGAGGTCAGACTTATCATTCACAAATCCGGATCTGCTCATAAGAGCTTTTACTCCAAGATAGATCAGGTATCCCGCACCCGCAAATTTTATTACGCTAAACAGGAATGCAGACTCAGCAATTATAAGTGACAGTCCGAATATCGCCGCGATTATATGAATTGAACATCCGAAAAAAACTCCTATCGCGGAAAATACCCCGGCCTTTGTTCCCTGTGAAATGCTTCTCGATGCAACGAAGATCATATCATTGCCCGGTGTGAGATTGAGCAGAAGAGAAGCAATAAAAAATAAATATAAATTTTGCGCTTCAAACATGATAATAAAATTTAGTTTTTATTTTTTTTATTTACATCAGACGAGAGATCAATTCAAAATCAGCCACAGGGATCTCAAAAAATCCGAACCTGAACATGTAACCCCATTTGCTTTTATCTTTTATAAATGAAAGTGTTTCAATCAATGGAAGGATAGATATCTCTTTACACTTTCTGAAATTTATATTTCTTCTGAATGGCTTAAAGCTTTCACTTACAGTTACCTGATAAATTTCATCATCAGCCGTTGTTCCTAACGCTGTGAATGATTGACACTTTATATCACTGTTCAGACTTTCTTTTGGGGAATAATAAATCAGCCAGTCACCTTTAGACATCCTTTTAAGCGGAGCTTCCTTTCCGTGCCCTGCCTGACCAAACCCGCCCTGTACACCTTTCATCACATGGTCTTTTGAAACAACAGCTATGAAATATTTTGTGTCAGCCGGCATAAATAAATTAAATCAAAAAAAATTATATCATCTAAATCTTTACACATACGTTCTTTGCTTCAGTAAAAAATTTTAATGCTTCTACTCCGCCCTCTCTGCCGACACCCGAATTTTTCATTCCTCCAAATGGAGTTCTCAGATCACGCAGCATCCAGCAGTTGATCCAAACAATGCCGGTTTTTATTTGCGCGGCAACTCTGTGTGCCTTTGTTAAATTCTCTGTCCATATAATTGAAGCAAGGCCATACTCTGTACTGTTTGCCATCTTCAGTACTTCTTCTTCTGTTTCAAAAGGGGTCAGTGTTACCACCGGACCGAAGATCTCCTCCTGATTTGTTTTACAATCAAAGGGCAGTCCTTCAATAACTGTCGGTTCAATGAACCAGCCGCCTTTACATCTTCCTTCCATTTTCATAGATCTTCCTCCGCACAAAATTTTCCCGCCTTCTTTCGAAGCAAGGTCAATATAATATAAAATTTTTTCAAAGTGCTGTTTCGAAACAATTGCTCCGAGATCTGAATCTTTTTCAAGAGGATCACCAACCTTAAGTTTTTTTACTTTGTCTACAAAGTCTTTTTTAAATTTTTCGTAAAGTTTTTTTTCAACAAATATTCTCGAGCCGCACAAACAGATCTCGCCCTGATTTCTGAAAGATGACTGGACAGTTGTCTCAAGCATTTTTTCATAATCGCAATCTGCGAAAATTATATTCGGATTTTTTCCTCCAAGCTCGAGAGAGAGTTTTTTAAACATAGGTGCCGCTATCTTCGCGATCTGTTCTCCCGTCTTGGTTCCTCCCGTAAAAGTTATTGCTTTAATTTTTTCATTAGCAACTATTGCTGATCCGGCGGTATGACCATGGCCGTGAATAATATTCAGTACTCCTTCCGGCAATTTCGCCTCAATGCAGATCTCTGAAAGCATGAATGCCGTCAGCGGAGTTATTTCGGATGGCTTGGCTATGACACAATTTCCCGCAGCAAGCGCGGGTGCTATCTTCCATGTAAACAAATAAAGCGGAAGGTTCCATGGTGAGATCGCTCCGACAATTCCAATCGGTTGTCTCAATGTATAATTCAATGCTTCTTCATCAGTCATATGTGCTTCGCTTGAAAAGTGTATAATGGAAGTGGCGAAGAATTCGAAATTTTTTATTGCTCGTGGAATGTCCACTAGTTTTGAAAGCCATAACGGCTTGCCGTTATCATTCGTCTCAGCAACCGCAAACCTTTCAAGATTCTTTTTAATTAATTCAGCGATCTTCAATAAATAGTAAGATCTTTCTTCAGATGATAGTCTTGACCATTTTGGGAATGCTTTCTCCGCGGACTGTACAGCCAGCTCAACATCTTCTGCGTTCGAATCGGGTATCATTGTAAACACTTCACCGGTCGCAGGATTATGAACATTAATATAATTGTTCGAATAAGGAGTTGTAAGTATCCCGTTTATATAATTTTTTAATTTATCCATTTTTTATTTTTGCCACGAATTAACACGAATTTGCTCGAATTTTTCTCTAATGAAAATATTACTATTGCACTCAACACACTCAACACACTCAACACACTCAACACACTCAACACACTCAATTCACTCAATACACTCGACACACACTCAATTCACTCGACCAACTCCAAAACTGTTCTGAAAGCAACAAACTTATCCTTAAATTTATCTGAATGTTCCTTTTGTAATTTTGGAGCAAATTCTTTTTGATATTTTTCCAGGTCACTCTTTGATCCGAGAAAATACTGAAAAGAGTAAGTGTAACCTTCCGATTCATGTTCAGATAAAACCCTGTAAATTTTATTTTCAATGAAAAGGCCGGTCGCGAGCACATCAGGAACATGCTTGTTCTTTATCCATTCAAGCCATTCGTCGTGAACCGAAGGGTCAATGTTTACAGTCACATTGTATAAGATCATTACTCATTTTTTTTTGCCACGAATTAAAAAAAATAGCCACGAATTAACACGAATTTAAACGAATTGTTTGCGAAGATTTAAATTTAAAAAATTGCTTTGACTTTTTTTAATGATATTTTTTTTAAAAAATAACAAAATAACATTCGAGTAAAATTCGTGTTAATTCGTGTTAATTCGTGGCTAATTCGTGGCTAATTCTTTGTTAATTCGTGGCGTAAAAGATTTACAAGCACGAAGTTCTTCCGCCGTCAACCGGCACATTTACTCCGTTAATATATGCCGCGTAGGGTGAAGCAAGAAATGTAACCGCGTAGGCTATCTCTTCCGGCTCAGCGAATCTCATCGCGGGAATTTCCTTCATCATTTCTGCTTTGATATCTTCAGTATTTTTGCCCGACGATTTTGCTTTGTTTTCAAAGATAGAAAATAATCTTTCGGTTTTAGTGGCTCCGGGCAAAACATTGTTGACTGTAATTCCAAATTGAGCAACTTCATTGGCCCAAGTCTTC
>JBDTLQ010000273.1:0-5054 GCA_039934715.1 Ignavibacteria bacterium
AGCTGTATCTCGGGAAAGTTAACACTGTAAAAAGTATTACCGCTGTTAATGAAATCTATGATCTTCGATGGAACAAAGTTTCCTATGTTCTTTTGCGCTTCCTCGGTGCTTCCTCCGATATGTGGTGTGAGAATAATGTTAGGAAGATTCTGCAGTTCGGAAACGAATACGTCATCATTTCCTCCGGGTTCTTCAGGAAACACATCAATGGAAGCGCCTTTGATCTTTCCGCTGGAAATATTTTTAACGAGAGAATGAATATCAATAACATGACCCCTGCTGAGATTCAATAAGATCACACCGTTCTTCATTTGTCTGAATTCTTTTTCACCGATAAAGTTTGCATTTCTCAGACTTCCGTCAATGTGTAGTGTTATGACATCTGCTTTCTTTAAGAGTTCGGAGAGAGTATTACATTTCTTCGCATTACCAAGTGCAAGTTTGTCAATAACATCATAATAATAAACCTCCATCCCAAGATCTTCAGCGAGAACAGAAAGCTGTGAACCTATTTTGCCGTATCCTATGATTCCGATTTTTTTACCGCGTATCTCATAACTTCCTTTCGCGGATTTATCCCAGACACCCTTGTGTAGAGAATTACTTTTATCAAAAATATTTCTCATCAGTATAATTATCTCAGCGAGAGCGAGCTCGACAACACTCCGTGTATTACTGAACGGAGCGTTGAAAACCGCGATACCTTTTTTGAGACATTCATTGAGGTCAATCTGATTTGTGCCAATACAAAATGCCCCGATGCTAATCAGCCTGTTCGCGTTTTGCAAGACTGTGTTTGTAATATGAGTCTTCGAGCGGATACCGAGAACGGAAACATCCCTTATCTTTTCTGCAAGCTCTTTTTCATTAAGGCTTTTGGAAAGAGTCTCGATCTGATAGCCTTCGTTCTTAAATATCTCATAAGCGTCGTTATGAATATTTTCAAGAAGCAGAACCTTTATTCTATTCTTCGGATATGAGATTGACATCGGCAGTTTATTTAAAAATAAAAATTCATCCATGCTCGGAGTGATATGATCGGCTTTTGAAGAGACAATCTCTCTCTCGACATTTTCAGTGAATGCGAAAAATTTATGAGCAATGCCCGCTTCGCGAAGTTCATAATCTGTATAGCCGTCGCCGATAACATACAGGTCGCCCTTCAATCCAAGTTTCTTTAACTGTATTATCTTTCCTTTTGTGCGGCTCAGTGGATTACTTTTATCAAAACCTGTAATGTTTCCGCTCTTATCAAACTCAAGCGTGTTGGCAAAGACATTCTCTTCGGGTATATGAAAGTTCTTTACAATTGGAAATATTATTTCTTTAAATCCTCCGGATAAAATGTAAATGTTCTTGCTGTACTTCTTAAAAAAATCCTTATTGCGGATCACCGATCTTGAAATTTTTCTGCTAAGTTTTTTGACCAGTGTATCCAGATGTGACTTGTTGGCATTCAGCAACTTGACTCTGAGCTTCAATGAATCTCCAAACGACACTGTGCCGTCCATAGTACTCTTTGTTATTCTTTCAAATTCATCAACGAGATCTTTTCTTCGCGGATTCTTTTTGAGCGAGATCCGGCAAAGTTCATCCAGCGCTTCATGCTTTATGAAAGTACTGTCGAAATCTATAATGAAATTAATGTTGTTGTCCTGCTTTGCCAATTGATCTTTTAACTTTTTAATTATAAATATGAATTGGGGGAAAAAGAAAAGTATTTACATGAAAATAAATTTGTTAAACAAAGAGCGGGAAACGGGACTCGAACCCGCGACGTCCACCTTGGGAAGGTGGCATTCTACCACTGAATTATTCCCGCGAATGAATTATCAATTATGCTTTGATGCTCAAATATTTTCAGTCAGCTACCTTATGATGATCACAAGCAAAGCAACAATGAGCAATATTAAAATGATAGTGATCAGTGTGTAATGATCAAGATCCATTGTATTCTCAATATAAACTGTTTCATAGTTTGGCTTATGCGTCTGTTCGTCATAACCATCCTTTACGATCGCGAAAACATCCACATCATTGTCTCCATCCCTGTCGGCAAAGAAAACAGGCATTATGACGCCGTTAGGTAAGAAGGAGTTTACTTCATACTTGTCATAATTTTTATCAGCTAAAACAAAAAAAGGGGATTCAAGAGTGGAGGTATTCCTATAATATTCTACATTTCCCTTTGAAGTGAAATTAAGGATATCAAAATTACCGTCATTATCGATATCGATAATGACAGGGTTTTTTACACCCACATTGTTTTTGATGTACTGATCGGCAAGTGCTGTGATCTCTTTCTTTGTAAAAGTTCTTTTAACTGCGCCAGGTTCTGCTGCAAATAAAAAATTAGCAGTAACAACAAAAAGAATGATTGCTGATATTACTGTTTTCATTTTCTCCTCCATGAAATTTAATTTTGCAATTTAACTCAATCAGAATACAGATAAAACAGAAATGTTAATTCCGCTTATGTCTCTATCAGAGTTAAGTTATTTTGAATGTAGTTCTTCAATTGTTATACCATTGCAAGCTAATCGTGATTTAAGCTAAATTATTGAGCCGTATTAATTCAAAATTGTCTATTTAATTTAATCTAACGCTTCGGTAAATTGCCAACTGTATTTTCAAATCTAAAACACATTCAAATTGAAAGGTATAATTCTCGCCGGAGGAGCTGGCTCGCGGCTCTATCCGGTTTCAAAGATTTACAGCAAGCAGTTGACTCTGATCTATGACAAGCCGCTGATTTACTACCCGCTTTCCATTCTTATGCTTTCGAACATTAAAGAAATTCTCATAATATCCAATGAAGAGACAATACCATTATATAAGAAACTGTTTGACGACGGCTCGGACTTCGGGCTCAGGATCGAGTATGCGCTTCAAACAGCTCCCAATGGTATCGCAGAGTCTTTTATCATCGGAGAAAAATTTATCGGGAATGACGGAGCGACACTGATACTGGGAGATAATATTTTTTACGGTAATATAGATTTCATTTACCGTGCAATGTCAAAAAACGACGGAGCAACGATCTTCGGGTACAGGGTCAATGATCCTGAGAGATACGGTATAGTTGAATTTGATGACAGTGGAAAGGTAATTTCAATTGAAGAGAAGCCAAAAAATCCGAAATCAAATTTCGCGGTTCCGGGCTTGTATGTTTATGACAATGATGTCGTGAATATTTCAAAAAATATTAAGCCATCCGCAAGAGGAGAGCTTGAAATTACTGATGTCAATAATGTCTATCTTCAAAAAGGAAAACTTAATGTGGAAAAAATTGGAAGGGGAGTCGCATGGCTTGATACCGGAACTCCGGAATCTCTTTTGCAGGCTTCGAATTTTTTTGGTGTAATTGAGGACAGGCAGGGACTAAAGGTCGCATGCATTGAAGAAATAGCTTACAATAAAAAATTCATTGAAAGAAAAAAATTTGAAGACGTCGTTGCGAAAATTCCGAAGTCATTGTATAAGACCTATCTCGAAAGAATTCTTTCGGAGTCAGCACATTCAGAAAAGGAAGGATGATCGATGAAAGTTACGGAGACTGAACTGCAGGGAGTATATGTTGTAGAGCCTGATTTCTTCCCGGATGCAAGAGGATTTTTTTTTGAATCATACAACAAAAAAAAATATGAAGACGCAGGTTTGAATTTCAATTTCATTCAGGATAACATTTCAAAATCACAAAAGGGAACTATCCGAGGTCTTCATTATCAATCAGGAGAAAACGCGCAGGGCAAACTCTGTCAGGCTGTTACAGGAAATGTACTTGATGTCGCGGTCGATATAAGATTCGGATCGCCGACCTTCGGCAAACATTTTGCAGTCGAACTTTCGGGAGAAAATCATAAACAGATATGGATCCCGCCCGGATTTGCTCATGGATTTTCGGTGCTTTCTGATGAAGCGATCTTCTCATATAAGTGCACAGCTTTTTACAGTAAGTCAGATGAACGGGCCATCCTGTACAATGATGAAGATCTTATGATTGACTGGAAAGTTGAAAAGCCCAATGTATCGGAAAAAGATCTGACTGCGAAAAAGTTTAGAGATATAGATAAGGATTTTATTTTCAGTGAGGTGCAATAAAAAGTTGTACTTACTTTACAACTGCATCTTTCTCAAGCACTTTCTTAAAATAATCATAAGTAATTTTCAAACCATCTTTCCTCGAAACCTTAGGCTCCCATCCGAGAATTTCTCTTGCCTTTGTTATATCAGGCTGTCTTTGTTTTGGATCATCAGTGGGTAATGGTTTGTAAATGATCTTTTGATCAGTGCCTGTTAATTTTATTATTTCTTCCGCGAATTCTTTTATTGTTATCTCATCAGGATTGCCGATATTAACAGGATAATTGTAATCGCTTAACAGAAGTTTGTATATACCATCGATCAGATCACTTACATAACAGAATGATCTTGTCTGGCTTCCGTCGCCGAACACCGTAATATCATCGCCTTTAATTGCCTGTCCGAAAAATGCCGGCAGCGCTCTTCCGTCATCGAGTCTCATCCGCGGACCGTATGTATTGAATATTCTTACAATGCGTGTATCAAGACCATGATAAGTATGATATGCCATTGTTATCGCTTCCATGAATCGTTTCGCTTCATCATATACTCCTCGCGGTCCGATCGGGTTTACATTTCCCCAATACTCTTCATTCTGCGGATGAACATTCGGGTCACCGTATATTTCAGAAGTAGACGCGATAAGAAACCGAGACTTTTTTTCTTTGGCAAGCCCAAGGAGATTATGAGTTCCGAGCGAACCAACTTTCAAAGTCTGGATCGGAATTTTAAGATAATCGATCGGACTCGCTGGCGATGCGAAATGTAAAATATAATCGAGCCTTCCCGGAACATGTACAAACTTAGTTACGTCATGAAATGAGAATTCAAAATTCTTTAGAGGAAACAGGTGTTCGATATTTTTCAGAGAACCTGTAACGAGATTATCCATTGCGATGACATAATGATCTTCTTTTATGAATCTGTCGCACAGATGTGATCCGAGAAATCCGGCTGCACCTGTAATCAGT
>JBDTLQ010000274.1:0-5046 GCA_039934715.1 Ignavibacteria bacterium
CAACGTGCTGCCGACGTATGCGAAATCATAAATATTTACAATTGAAAATGGGAAGGGAATATTTATTTGCTCAAAATTCTCTCCATGGTCTACAGACCTGTAAATTTTGTTGCTGCTGCCGACAAAGACCATGCTGTCCAAAGAGTACAGAGAAAATATGGCCTGTGATTCAAATTGAAACTGTTTTGTGAAGGTATCCCCGTTGTCAGTAGATTTTTCCATATCGCCGTAGGAGGCAACGAAAATATTTTCCCCGCTTGAACATATGCTTGTTTGTGCAAATTGAAAAATATATGGTGATAGTTCCCAAGTGTTTCCGTTGTCAGAAGAACGGTACAATCCCTGTGATCCCGCAAAAATATAATTGTCTTTTACCAGAAGGTCATAAACTTTGAATCTATTTTCCGGAGCCGGTGGGATCCATGATTCACCTCCATTTGTGGATTTGAAAACCCCGTTTTGAAATGAACCTGCAAAGAGATCTCCGGATTTCAATACAACACTTCTGACGTTTTCATATTCCATACCTGTATTAAGAGGAATCCAGTTCGAACCTGCGTTGGTGGATTGGAATACGCCGTCGCCATTGGTTCCTGCATAGATCTTTCCATCAATATTAGTTAGAAATTCAATTGAGCTTCCTTCAGGACCGGTTGTTCGTTCCCATTGAGAAAACGCTGTAGAGCAGCAAAAAGATAGAATGAGTAAAAATGTGATTTTTTTCATACGCTTCTTAGTTTGAGAAATGAATATTTAAAATATAGGATTAAGAATCCTTTCAAAGTGTTTTAAACATTGAGAAGACTAATGCATTCCAAATTACATTAAATTTTTCATCCGGAATTTATTTTATAGTTTGTTCATTGAAATAAAATAATCGATTCAAAAAAATGGCAATGGTAAAATAGATTTTAAAAAAATTAATAATTTTTGTCAACCCAATATATTTCATTATTCTTGCTATACTTTTTTTGCTGTTAAAGTCAGTCCGGGTTCATTTAGTGTAAATGAAATAACCCTGGAGTCTTTGATCTCAAAATTTATAATTACAGATGGTGCACCGTTATAGGTATATTGATTTTCACCCGTCCGGTAGAGCGCTCCACCAAACTTTCCAATTTTACCCAACGAAAGTATCTTTCTCATATTTAGTCTTATTGTAAATCCATCGTCTTTACCATCACCATATTTATAGTCTCCTAAATATTTTTCTTTCTCCACCTCTTCTACTTTGAGATAATCTTGTCCATCAGCATTTCCCAAAGTTTCGAGATGGGCAACTAATTGCTGAGCGTTTGCTTGATTGACACCTTCCGTATCCAATCCAAGGTTTGCATGCTTTAACAAACTAATTCCGTGTGGTCCGAAATTTTTCTGAATTCCCGGATAAAAGTCAATCATTGCCCTGACTGTATCGTATGCCCCGAGCATGGCGTAGGTAAAGATAGTCGGAACAGCCCCCTTGCTGATTAAATATTCCACTATGTCCTTCCTGCCTGTATGTGAAGCGGCAGCAATTGCTGATTCCCAATCACCAAATCCCCAGTCCCATTCAGCTTTTGCCAATTCCGGTCTCGCGTCAACTAACTCTTTAACATGATCCAGATCAAAATGCGATGCACCAACAACATCAGACGCAATTTCTAAAGGAATTGCAGGATACCTTTCTTTAGGAAAGTTTTCAGGCACATTGTCAGGACTAAACTTCAAAATATTTTTTGAATAAATAATATTGGGTACAGCAGCAACTAAGAGTCCTAAAACTGAGCTCTGCACCATCACTCTTCTCTTCATGGAAATTTCCTTTTTCATTTAGTTATTGAACTGGCCGGTTAGTTAATTAAATGTGTACGCAATTCAAATTCAATTTGATTCGCATTTCCTGTGCTTAAGCCACAACCGGTACAAAAGGTGATATGCATTAAATGTAAGTTTTGATCTATACTTACTATTTTTTTTTATTCCTTGAAGGAAAACATAGAAAGTTGAAAACATTAAATTCCATTTTATTATTTTTAAAATTAAAGAAGGATTCGATGGCTGCAAAGGTAAAGGATTTCACACAGGAAAGAATTTTAAATACAACTTACTCTGTATAAATGGAAACGGGATTTATATGTTGAGTTATTTTATTAATTAATCCACCACACTAGCGTCAGAATTCCACAGTATCATAAATATGCAGATGAAATATCGCCAAAGGAATATATCGAAAAAGTAAAAACCAAAGAGATTCACGATCCTGTACTGAATTTTCAATTGTCAAATGATTTCCATCCTGCGAGGGTTTTGAAAAGTTATCTGGAGGGAGATAAAGCTTCTAATGAATACGCGGTTTTATTGAAATGGGAAAATATTTTTTATGAACGAAGGACCAAGAAACTGAAACAAATTAAGAAGGTAGTGCGACTTGGCTTGGTTCAATGGCAGATGCGTCCTTATAATAGTATAAAGGAATTAATGCAGCAAGCAGAATATTTTGTAGATACTTTGAGCGGATACAAAAGTGATTTTTGTTTATTCCCCGAATTTTTTAATACGCCTTTAATGGCAGAATATAATCATTTGAGCGAACCTGATGCCATCAGAAAACTTGCGGCCTATACAGATGAAATAGTTCAGGAGTTTTCAAAATTGTCTATTTCCTATAATATTAACATCATAGCAGGCAGTATGCCGGAATTGATTGACGATGATCTATATAATGCCGGTTACCTGTGCAAGCGTGACGGCTCTGTAGAAAGATTTGAAAAGCTTCATGTAACTCCGGATGAATCGCGGGTGTGGGGATTGAAAGGTGGAAGGCATCTGAAAACTTTTGACACCGATTGCGGGAGAATTGGTATTTTGATCTGTTACGATGTTGAATTTCCGGAACTAAGCAGGCTGCTTTCTGACGAGGGAATGAATATACTATTCGTACCATTTTTAACCGATACTCAAAATGCCTACTCAAGAGTGCGTGTTTGCGCCCAGGCAAGAGCAGTTGAAAACGAATGTTTTGTTGCCATTGCAGGAAGTGTCGGGAATTTGCCGAAAGTTCATAATATGGATATACAATATTCTCAATCAATGGTTTTCACCCCCTGCGATTTTCCTTTCCCGGTTAACGGAATAAAAGCCGAAGCTACGCCCAATACGGAAATGATCCTTATATCAGACGTAGATATTGACTTATTAACGGAGCTTCACACTTTCGGAAGTGTTAAGAATCTTAGTGACAGGAGAAAAGACCTGTATGAATTAAGAAAATTGTAAGGTTTGTCTTTCTGTTATTCATGAAAAAGATTTTCACACATTATTTTTTGGCAGGTCAGGTTTCCAAATTAAGTATCATTAGTATTAGTCTCCGTTGGAAATTCTTTTTTTGCTGCGGATGTAAGGTCATTGAAAGAAATTGGCTTACCCGGAAATCAACAACATGTACGGCAACGGATGAACTTACGGAATTATTCTGAATAGAAGCAGAACGAAATCAAATTGCAACGGGTCCGTATTGGCGCAGCGATAAAAAATCATATTTATTTTGTCCATTTTGGTTTTAGCGAACTTAGTGAGCGAGATCAACATAATTCTAAACTCACTATGAGCGTAAACAATTTTGAACTTGATCTTGATAAGATTAAAAATGAAGGCGGCTTCGTGAACCTGGAAATTCCCGATTCAGAATATTTCTTAAAGGCAAGGATTCAGCGAAGATTGACAGGCTTGTACATAGTATCAATCAGGATGTTTCAAGCAGGATCGATTGTACAAAGTGCGGAAACTGCTGCAGTCATCTCAAGCCGGAAGTTACGGATAAAGATATTAAAAAAAGCTTAGGGCCGCACGATATTTTTTAGTCTTTTGACTATCTTAATGAAATCAATATATATATATAATCCAACCATTAAGGAAGTCGAATATTTATTGAGAATTTAAACTACCCCGGTTAATTCTCACCTCGTATGATCATAACACATGAGACGTCAACATCTTCCTGTTTACTGCTGAAATTCAAACTCCAGGAGAAATTAATTTTATTCATACTTATAATTTATTTTTCCAAACTTAACAATAAGAAAAATGAAAACTATCAACCCCATTTTTTCCATTGCATTTGTGTTGTTCTTATTTTTTTTATCTAATTCAGTTTCAAAAGCAAACTGGATCAAAAGTGAAAACAAATCAGAAATAAAAAATTATGAAACTGTTCAGTCATCCGGAACCGGAAAAAGTGATTCTCTTCCGGCAGGAGTTACACAGGACTGGCTTAATAGCCTTACTGACGAAAACGGAAATAAAATCATTAGGGATAATGAAGCAAGTCGCCATCAGGAAGAAGACCCCGAAGGCGATGCAATGCAGAGAAAAATTTTTGACGGACTTACATCCTCATCAAATTTTGGTTACTCGGTCAGGAGTGCCGGAGATGTGAACGGAGACGGGTATGATGATATTATTGTCGGAGCTTATGGATATTCTTCAAATACAGGCAGAGCATATATTTACTTTGGTGGATTGATAATGAATACTCTAGCAGACGTTATCTTAACAGGGGTAGCGATAAATAATTCTTTTGGAGTTTCAGTATCCACAGCAGGAGATGTAAACGGAGATGGTTATGCGGATGTAATTGTCGGAGCTCATACATATTCGTCAAATACAGGCAGAGCATACATATACTTTGGCGGTTCGTCAATGAATAATGCAGCAGATGTTACGATGACAGGGCTAGCGATAAATAATGGTTTTGGAATTTCAGTATCCACTGCAGGCGATGTAAACGGAGACGGGTATGCGGATGTTATTGTCGGAGCTAGTGTATATTCTTCATCTACCGGAAGGGCATATATATACTTTGGCGGTTCCTCAATGAATAATACTGCCGATGTTACAATGACGGGAGAAGCGACAAATAATGCTTTTGGAAATTCAGTATCCACTGCAGGCGATGTAAACGGAGACGGTTATGCGGATGTTATTGTCGGAGCTAATGCATATTCTTCAGGTACAGGCAGATCATACATATACTTTGGCGGTTCGTCAATGAATAATGTAGCAGAT
>JBDTLQ010000275.1:0-5023 GCA_039934715.1 Ignavibacteria bacterium
CTCAATACTCAATACTCAATACTCAATACTCAATACTCAATACTCAATACTCAACTAGTCAACAAAAATCTTTCCCGGATTCATAATGTTATTCGGATCCATTGTCTTCTTGATATTTTTCATCAAAGCAATTTCATTTACGCCCAGCGCGATCGGAAGATAATTCTTTTGAGAGTAACCTATTCCATGCTCTCCGGATATTGTTCCTCCCAGTGAAACGGTTAGTTTGAAAATCTGCCTAATAGCCGTATCGAGATTGTCGTCCCATGATTTATCATCGAGCTTATCTTTCAATATGTTGACATGAACATTCCCGTCACCCGCGTGACCGTAACAGATCGTAGTGATGCCGTACTTTGCCGATATTTCTTTTACTCCTTTTATAAGTTCGGGGATCTTTGAACGCGGCACAACGGTATCCTCTTCCTTATATTCAGATATTGATTTTACAGCCTCACCTATACATCTTCTTAGTGCCCAAACTTCATTCATTTTGTTCGCGTCTTCGGCAAGCAGTACATCAAACGCTCCCTGTTCAGTAACAAGTCCGGCAATGACTTCAATATCTTTATCAAGACTCTCTTCATAATTTCCGTCAACTTCTATCAGCAGCTGTGCTTCAGCTTCGCCATTCGGAAATTTTTTCCCGAGCTGACGTTCGGCGGCTTGTATCGCGGATTTTTCCATTAACTCAAGAGCTGACGGAGTGATCCCCGATTGAAAAATTTTCGCTACTGTCTTCGCGCAGTCTTCAATATTATTATATGCAGCGAGTAAAACTTTTTTATACTTCGGTAAAGGAATGAGCCTTAGAATGATCTTTGTAATAATTCCAAGCGTCCCTTCACTGCCGATCATAAGCTGTGTAAGATTGTATCCCGAAACATTTTTTAAAACTCTCGCGCCTGAGTTTATGATCTCACCGGTCGGAGTAACGAACTCAAGCCCGAGCACATAATCTTTTGTAACTCCATATTTTACGGCCCTCGGTCCTCCTGAACATTCAGCGAGATTGCCTCCAAGGAATGAGCTTCCTTTAGAAGAGGGGTCAGGTGGATAATATAAATTCTGTTTCTCGCATTCTTCCATCAATACCTGAGTGATCACCCCCGGCTCTACTATCGCCTGAAAATTTTCTTTATCTATTTCAATAATTTTTTTGAATCTTTCCATTGAAAGACAAATGCCGCCGTAAATCGGCAACGCTCCGCCTGATAAGCCTGTCCCGCCGCCACGGGGCACAACCGGTATCTTAAACTCATTAGCTAATTTCAGAATATGGGATACTTCCTCAGTGGTATGAGGCTTTACAATTACCTCAGGATCGAAGGAAAGATTTTCAGTGTAGTCCCTGGAATAAAGTTTCAGGCTTTCGTCATCGAGTATAACAGATCCTTCACCAACAATCTCTTTAAGCTTATTGAGTATCTGTTCATTGATTTTATTGAACATCTGACAAAATACCTATATTCGTCTGAAGTTTCAATTTCATAGCTTGTAAAAAATTTTTACCACAAAAAGATTTTTACCACAGAGGCACTGAGACACGGGGAAAAGATTAAATGGTATTAAGAGAAAGGAAAAAAAAATTGTGTAGCCATAGACTTTTTCCTCTGCGCCCTTTACTACCAAGACACAAAGTCACGAAGGTGATAATTTAAGATTACCCGATGTTTGTTTGCAAATAATTTTTTTTATCTTTCTTGGTGTCTTGGTGCCTTAGTGGTAATTCTAAAGGAAGGATTACCTCCAATATTTTTTCCCTGTGGCTCTGTGCCTCTGTGTCTCTGTGGTAAAAAAAAACTACTTCTTGAGACTGTCTACTTTTTCACCGAGCTTGTTCCTGAGACTATCCAGCTTCATCTGGAATTCCTTCAGCTTAAGTTCACGCATCTGGAGTTCATGCTCCTTGCTGAGAATTCTTGTTTCTCTCGTATCCATTGTCTTTTCAAATTCGGTTTTGTTCCAGTACCCGAGGTCTTCAAAGTATCCTTTGAACAGGAAATTATGTTTCAAAGCTTCCATGTTCTGGTAAAAGCTGAATGAGCCGAGCTCTAAGTTCGCGGTGGTCTGATTAGCATTGTTCATCACGCCTTTTATATTGTTCGCGAATACTGTATCGGTAAGAAGAGTACCTACAAGGCTCTGGCTCGAATTTATTTTTGAAGTGATCTCTTCAATATTTTTCGTGATCAGCTCAAAGCTTCCCTCAAGATCCTTGATGTTGTTGGATACAAGATTAATTGTACCGGATGCCTGGGTAAGTATATTGTCGATCTTCGATGAAGAGTTTGCGATGTTTGTCATCAGCTTGTCAACGTTATCATAAAGTTCATTGTTGTTTACCAGCTTTCCAAGTGTACCCTCGCCTTTGTTTACCTTCCCTGTGATCTCCGCAAGATCCGTTACGATCTTGTTTGCTTCCTTTGTTGACTCGTTAAGATTATTAATTATGTCTCCGATATCAACCGGCTTTACAGCGTGAATTGTATCTTTATCTTCAACCGCAGGCTGACCGGGGGTCCCCGAGGAAATTACAAGTACTTTATTACCTACAAGTCCGCTTGAATTGATCGAAGCTTCGGAATCTTTTTTAATGAATTCCTGAACGTCGCTGACAATGTTCATGCTGACCCTCACTTTGTCGGTAGCTATAATATCGATGGCTTGAATAGTCCCGACATTTATTCCGGCATATTGAACAGAGTTACCCTGCGTCAATCCGCTCACATTAGAAAATGTCGCGTAAAGATTGAACGTCTTAGTAAAAAGATTTTCTTTGCTGCCGATATAAAAGATTGTAATAACGAATAGCGCCAATCCCGCAATAATGAAAATCCCCAGCTTAATATACTTGGATTTATTTATCCCCATGAGAAAAAATTAGTTTAAAATTTTTTGCTTTAATTATTTGCATGACTCAGTTTTCTGAAATATTATTCAAATTCAAAAAATCCTCTTACAAATTCATCATCTGATTTTTCAAGCTCATCGTAAGACCCTTCTGCAGCGAATGTTCCGTCTTTAAGTACCACTATACGGTTTGCTACAAGCTTCGCGCATGCCATGTCGTGAGTAACTATCAAAGAAGTCACTTTGTACTTTGTCTGCATATCAAGTATCAGATGGCTTATTTCATTTGATGTCACCGGATCAAGCCCGGTTGTCGGCTCATCATAAAGAATGATCTGAGGATCCAGCATAAGTGTTCTTGCAAGACCTATCCTCTTTTGCATTCCTCCCGAAAGTTCGGACGGCATTTTATCAATTGCCTTTGCAAGTCCGACATTTTCAAGAGCTTCCATTACTTTCGGTGTAAGATCTTCCTTTTTATAATCCAGCTGCCGTATGATCGGAAATTCCAGGTTCTGTTTTACCGTCATCGAATCATAAAGAGCGCCGCTTTGAAACAAAAAACCAACCTTTACGCGCAACGCATTTTCTTTTGCCTCGGGAAGATTCAAAAACTCCTGACCGAACACTTCTATGTTTCCTTCATCGGGAAGTATAAGACCGATTATACATTTTAAGATCACAGACTTTCCGGTGCCCGATCGTCCGAGTATCACAACCGTCTCGCCTTTCTTAACGGATAAGTTTATGTCTGTCAGAACAGTATTGCTGCCGAAAGATTTTTTCAGATCGGTAAGCTGAAGTATCGGTCCATTGTCTTTACTTTCATCTATATTATTTCCTTTATCGTTGTCTTCATCTCCGTCATCAGACGATTCACTTTTTGTTTTTCTTTCGATCTCAGCGATGGTATCAGCCTGTGCGTTCAGATCTTTTTCCTTTTTCTCCGACTCAATTTCTTTTTCTGATTTCTTATCTCCCTCTTTCTCATCATCATCTTTGTCATCATCTACTTTGCTCTTATCATCTTTCAGCTTATCATCTTTCACCTTGTCATCTTTCACCTTATCATCTTTCACCTTATCATCTTTCACCTTATCATCTTTCAGCTTTTCATCTTTCAGCTTATCATCTTTCACCTTATCATCTTTCAGCTTATCATCTTTCACCTTATCATCTTTCAGCTTTTCATTTTTCAGCTTATCATTTTTTTCCATAGTTTCTTTTTATTATCCACCTGTTTTTAAAATATTAGTGAAGATAGCTGAACCATTATCATATCAATTAAGATCACAAGAAGTGAAGCTATAACAACCGCAGTATTTGCCGCGATTCCGACACTCTCTGTTCCCCTGTCTGCATTGTAACCTTCATAGCATCCGACAACACCGACACTGAATCCGAAAATAAATGTTTTAAACACAGCCGGAAAGACATCTTCAAATGTAATGTTCTGAAATGAATTCATTAAAAATAATTTCAGGCTTGTCTGCTCTGTGAGGTTTATTGCCAAAAACCCTCCGATGAGAGCCATACCATCGGCAAGTATTACCAGTATTGGCAGCATTAGTGTTGCCGCTGCAATTCGGGTCACGACCAGATACTTGAAAGGATTGCACCCGGAAACTTCCATCGCGTCTATCTGCTCTGTCACTTTCATTGAACCAAGCTCAGCTCCTATACCCGAACCGATCTTTCCGGCGAATATCAAAGCTGTGATAACCGGACCTATCTCGAGTATTACCGCGAGTGCTACCATCGATGGCACAAGTGATGAAGCACCGAACTTTTGCAAAGTGGGAATAGATTGTAATGTAAGGGTGAGACCAATTATGAATCCCGTAATGGCTACAAGTGAAAATGATTTGTAACCGATCTCATAGAACTGTCTTAACGTTTCTTTCACTTCATACGGCGGCTTGTATATATTTTTTATGAAACGCCATGCGAACATCGTCAGCCCGGTAACCTTTAGAAAAGTTTCTTCCATACCTTTCGGAAGCTTTATAAAGGAGTCTGTCTTCGTTATACTTTCTGCCTGTGCAGTATCGGACATTTTAGATTTTAGATTTTAGATTTTAGATTTTAGATTTTAGCTCTACACTATTCACTATAAACTATTCACTATTCACTATTCACTATTCACTATTCACTATTCACTATTCACTAT
>JBDTLQ010000276.1:0-5019 GCA_039934715.1 Ignavibacteria bacterium
CAAATATTGAAACAGAAAAATTAATTCCGCTTAATCCTATAGCTGATAAGTTTGAAGCATTCGGCTGGAAAGTAAGATCTACAGACGGGCATGATTTTAATGAGATGGAAAAAACTTTTTCAAAATTTCCCATCGAAGAAAACAAGCCAAGTGTAGTGATAGCTCATACTAAAAGAGGTAAAGGACTTCCGAGTATTGAAGCAAGAGCTGACAGGTGGTTTGTTAATTTTACCGGTGAGGAAGTTGAAATGCTGCTTAAGGAATTGCATGGGGGAAAAATTACGGAGCTGACTTCTGAGACTATTGTAGCCCGATAATTGGTTGATTGGTTAAATTAGTTAATCAATTAATTGACCGATTAATTTGTCATTCATCTTTGACTTTCATCCAGTCCTTCTTTTCGATTTCATATACAAAATTCAGTTTCATCCGTTCACCGTAATACTCCATTTCCAGTTCACCGATCTTTTGCGCACCAAGCTTTACGATTGATTTCTGAGATCGGATATTCCCGGCACCAATGTGAAATATAACGCTGTCAACAAACCGGAATGCATGATCCATCATCAGGGATTTCAGCGCCCGGTTGTAAGTTGTACCCCAGTGATCTCTCGCCAAAAAAGTATAACCTATTGAAACGTTTTTTTTATCGCCATCATATCCATAATACCTGCTGCTGCCAATCGGTTCGCCTGACTTGACATCATAAACAAGAAATGCGCCGCCTGACTCTATCGCGCCTGTAAAAAAATTTATGAACACATCTTTTTTATAGCGGTCCTGATTCGGATGCTGCTCCCAGATCAGAGGATCGGACGCTACTTTATACAAAGCTTCAAAGTCAGATTTCTGAAGCGGCTGTATTTTGACAAGTTCGTTTTCGATGTTGGGTTGTAATTCAAAGTTCATAATTGTAAGTTTTCTTTTTTCTTTTAAGAATGTAGACGTAAAATTAATGAGGAAGTTAAGTATGTATTAATGATAAATTTTTACAAATATATGAATACTGATAATTAAATTTAATTTTATTGTAAAAAAAAACACTCACGGCAAATGTAACTCATTGCAAGTAAATACGTTACGGTAAAAGTAATTCATGAAACCAAAACATTATCCACTTTTAATCAAACAATTCGATTAAATAATCAGACAAAAAAAATCATATGAAAAAAATTATTCTTTTTCTTCTTTTACTTTTAATTTCTTCACAGAGTCCGGCCCAATGGATACAGCAGACAAGCGGATCAAATGAAACTCTGTTAGGTGTTTCTTTCTCAAGTTTACAGACTGGTTATGTTTCAGGAACAACCGGGGCAATTCTTAAGACCACTGATAACGGAAAAAGCTGGAACCCTTTGAGCAGTGGTACCACAAATTTTCTCAGGGATATCTTTTTTGTAAATGCGCTTACAGGATGGATCGTCGGTGAGTCAGGACTGATATTGAAAACAACAACCGCGGGCGTAAACTGGAGTCAGCAGGTTAGCAATACCACCCAGCATCTGGTTCATGTTCATTTTATTGATAACCTGACCGGAAGCGCTTCAGGTCAAAACGGTGTGATAATAAATACAACAAATTCCGGAGATACCTGGAATGTTCAGAACAGCGGAGTTAGTGTTGAAATACCATGCATAACACTTATCACTTCGGCAGACGCGTGCGCTGTCGGATTTAACGGGACAATTCTCCGAACCACAAACAACGGTTCAAACTGGATCCAGCAGACTAGCGGAACAACATCCGACTTACGGAGCGTTTATTATACAAGTTTTAATGACGGTTATGCTGCCGGCTACAACGGCACAATTTTGAAAACAACCAACAGCGGGGCAAACTGGACTGCATTAACTACCAATACTACAAATGATCTTTTCGCAATATACTTTTATACAACGAGCACCGGCACAGCGGTCGGAACAAATAAGATAATACGTACAACTGACGGCGGAGGCTCATGGATCAATCAGCCTGTTTCATCTACCGGAGATCTTTACGATGTCACCTTTGCAAATCTTAACAGCGGCTGGACCGTTGGACAAACAGGCAGGATCTTTTTTACGAACAACGGCGGTACCGGAGTAAAGATGATCTCATCACAAATTCCCGAAAAATATTCTTTAGCTCAGAATTACCCTAACCCGTTCAACCCAAAAACAATTATCAATTACCGGTTATCATCTTCAGGCTTTGTTACTTTGAAAGTTTTTGACATACTTGGAAATGAGGTATCCGAAATTGTAAATGAAAAACAATCCCCCGGAATTTATGAAGCGGAGTTTGATGCAGGAAAACTTTCGAGCGGAATTTATTTTTATAAACTTGAAGCAGGGAATTTCAGCGAGGTAAAGAAAATGACTCTGATAAAATAATATTAATTTACAAAAAGAAATGTTTTTAAAGCCGGAATGGATTACACCGGCTTTTTTATTTGATCTTATAAAAGTTACACACAATAGAGACTTCAATTCACACAAATTTAACTCCGAATATTTTTTTTGAAATTGTATGATAAATTCTAAATTGATAGTTTCGATTCACTAATCGACCATAACTTTCTATTTAGAATGACATACGAAGACATCCTGAAACAACTTGTTGACGAAGACGAAAGATTTATGATACTGACAGCCGAGAACAGGGCTGCAATCAGAAACCTGCCCGAACTGATTGGAGAAAGATTCATTGATACCGGAATAACGGAACAGACAATGGTGGGAATGGCAGCCGGACTTGCTTTGCGCGGAAGAATCCCGATCGCACACGCGCTCGCGACATTTCTCACAATGAGAGCGTTTGAGTTCATCCGGACCGATGTCGGCATCAGCGGGTTACCTGTGAAACTTGTCGGGGGATTTTCAGGATTTCTTTCAGAAGCTAATGGTCCGACTCATCAGGCAGTTGAAGATGTTTCGATCATGCGCGGGATACCGAATATAAATGTCTTTTGTCCTGCCGACGAGGAAGATATGATGATCGGATTGAAAAAAGTTTTAATAAGTCCTTCTCCTTTTTATATACGTTACAACAATCTTAAATCTTCATTCAAACATTCAGGCGATTTTGAGATCGGGAAAGCTGAGATAATTTCAGAAGGAAATGATGTGACGATACTTGTGTATGGTATTTTATTTAAGCAGGCATTGGAAGCAAAAGAAATTCTTGAGAAGAAAGGATGCTCTGTAGGTTTAATTAACTTAAGGACAGTAAAGCCGATCGATGAAGAAGCAATAATGAAAGCTGCGAAGAATTCAAAGCTGATAGTTACTCTTGAAGATCATTTTATAACCGGGGGGTTATTTACTATTGTTGCCGAAATATTTCTCAGAAATAAAATGATGTGTGACGTGCTGCCTGTAGCGCTGAATGACAAGTGGTTCAAACCCGCGATGCTTAAAGATGTGCTTGAGTATGAAGGATTCAGCGGTGAGAAGATAGCAGGACAAATAATGAACAGGATGAAGTAGAAGTCATTTAATTTTAATTTAAATTTAAAATTTCAACCATGCCCAACAAACCCGGATTCAATAAGAACTACCCGGACATTACCGAATCGGAAAAACTTTTTTCCAGAAGTGAGGGCCTTATTCCTGCTCATACACAGACTCTTGCTAAAGGACCAACACAATGGATCAGGGGGATCGCTCCAAAATATCTGATAAAAGGAAAAGGCTCACATGTCTGGGACGCTGATGGAAACGAATTCATCGATTACAACATGGGGATCGGTCCGATAGTACTTGGATATTGCTATGATGAGGTCGATAACGCGATCAGGAAACAGCTGGAAGCCGGAATTACATTTTCACTTATGCATCCGCTTGAAGTAGAGCTTGCTGAAAAGATCAGAAGCATTGTACCAAATGCCGGATCTGTAAGATTTTCAAAAACAGGCTGCGATGTAACTACTGCCACGGTGAGAGTTGCACGGGCGTTTACAAAACGTGAGAAGGTTTTATGCTGCGGTTATCACGGGTGGCATGATTGGTATATAAGTGTAACTGACCGCAATGCCGGGATCCCTGAAGCTGTACAGGATCTAACCTATACATTTAATTATAACGATATTGAGTCATTGATACAGTCAATCGATTCGGAAACTGCCTGTGTGATCCTCGAGCCTTTTGTCTTTGAAGAAGAAAAAGATAATTTCTTAAAAAAGGTTCATGAAGTTTGTAAAAAAAACGGAACACTACTGATATTCGATGAGATGTGGACAGGGTTCAGAATAGCGGTGGGCGGTGCGCAGGAATATTTCGGAGTAACGCCTGATCTTGCTTGTTACTCCAAAGCTATCGCTAACGGTATGCCCATTTCCGTCATAACCGGAAGAGAGGACGTGATGGGATTATTCGATAAGCATGTTTTCTTCTTCACAACATTTGGAGGCGAGGCATTATCAATGGCTGCGGCTATGGCAACGATAGATGTGATCCAAAGCAAGAATGTTCCGGACCATCTTTCAGCTCAGGGACAGAAGCTCAAAGACGGGTACAATAAAATCGTTAATGATCTGGAAATGAATTATACAAAGTGTTCCGGATACAACTGCAGGACAATAATTACATTTGATCCGATTGCGGGAAATCCACTGGAGATGAAATCATTAGTTCAGCAGGAAATGATAAAGAGAGGAATACTTTGGGGAGGATTTCATAACATGTGTTATTCACACTCAGATGAAGATATAGATTATACTTTAAAAGCTTACATGGATGTTTTGCCTGTATTAAAAAAAGCTGTTAATGAAAAGAACATCAGTGCATACTTAAAAGGCGAGCCCATAGAACCGGTGTTCAGGAAGACAAGTAATTTTAATGTAAAACCTAAAATGGTTGATTAGTGCTGTGGTTAATTGGATAATTAGTTAATTATGTTAATTGGTTAATTGGTTAATATGTTAATTGGTTAATTGGTTAATTGGCTAATTGGTTAATTGGTTAATTGGTTAATTGGTTAATTATGTTAATTGGTTAATTATGTTAATTGGTTAATTATGTTAATTGGTTAATTATGTTA
>JBDTLQ010000277.1:0-5005 GCA_039934715.1 Ignavibacteria bacterium
GATAAGAAAGTTTGGCTGAAAATTTTTTCAACAAAATAAAATTTAAATGTTACTTATAACCGGAGCATCGAGAGGTATAGGAAAATTTCTCTTTGAAGAATTTACAAAAGCAGGACAGGATGTGTACGGGACATATTACAATGAAAATCAGGAATTTGAAAATAATTATAAGTATCACAGGCTCGATGTATCTGTATATGAGGAAGCGGAAGAGCTGATAAAGAAATTAACTCCGGTGATAGAAGATGCGGTACTGATAAATTGTGCCGGAAATAATTATAATTGCTTCGCACACAAGTCATCACCAAAAGACTGGAGCAATGTAATCTCCACCAATCTCACAGGTACATATAATATGATCAGAGCGATACTGCCTCTAATGAGGGAACAGAACTACGGACGAATAATAAACTTCGCGTCAGTAGTCGCTGAGACGGGGATCCCGGGAACGAGCGCGTACGCGGCTTCAAAGTCAGGTTTATGGGGAATGACAAGAAGCATTGCAGTTGAGAATGCAAGCAAAGGTGTAACGATCAACAATCTTAATCTAGGATATTTTGATATCGGCATGATAACTGAAGTCAGCAATGAGTATCAGGAGATCGTTAAGAAAAAGATACCAACAGGAAAATTCGGTGATCCTCAGAATATTTTTAATGCTGTGAAATTTATCATTGCTTCTGATTACCTGACAGGTACTTCTCTGGATATAAACGGAGGAATATTCTAAGAACTATAATGATCAATATTACAAAATGAAAATTTCGGTGATAATAACCACGTTCAACAGGGCAAACATGATAAAGATGTGTCTTGATTCACTTGTTGTCCAGAATTTTCCGAAAGAGGATTATGAAATTATCATCGTGAACAATAATTCTTCCGACAATACAGAAGAAGTGATAGATAAATATATTAGCGAGCATCCTGAAACAGACATAAAATATTATTTCATTCCAAAGCCCGGGCAGGTTTACGCCAGGCAGATCGGTATACTTGCTGCAAATAATGAGATACTAAGCTTTACGGATGATGACGGGATCTTATGCAAAGACTGGCTGAAGGAAATTTCAAATGTTTTTGAGAAGAATGACAAGGTGGTAGGAGTAGCGGGAAAGATCACTATCAGGTGGGATGAAACACCACCGGAATGGATACATGAGTATGAGAACTTTCTTGGTAAGCTCGACTACGGAAAAGATATCAGATATGAAGTTGGAATGTATATGAACGCGGGAAATCTAAGCATTAAAAAAGATGTGCTGATAGAAGTAGGCGGCTTCAATCCTGAAATGATCGGCGACTGGCTTGTCGGTGATGGAGAAACAGGGCTGTGGATCAAACTTAAGAAGAGGGGATACCTGATCGGCTGGGCGCCTAAGGCACTGATGGAACATTATCAGATAGCAAAAAAGAACGCGACCATTGAAGATATAAGACGAAGATTTATCAATAACGGAATCTGCATTCCGTATAATATTTACGCGATAGACAGGGAAGGAAAATTAAAGCTTATAAAGAACATGCTTTATTCATTCAAGCACTCAGTAAGGTGGAGCCTGAGAAAATTTAAATACACACTTAAGGGTGACAGGAAAAATAAATATTACGCGATCTTCAGAAAGTCTTTTTATTCGGCGCAGATAAATTATACATTAAAGATCTTTTTTGACAAACAGTTCAGAAGCGCACTTACAAAGGGTGACTGGCTGGTTAAAAAACAAACGAAGGAAATATTAGTTTAATGAAAAAAGTTTACGTGGGAATGAGCGCAGATCTGATCCATCCGGGTCATCTTAACATAATCAGTGAAGCAAAGAAATTAGGAGAGGTGACCGTTGGATTGCTGACTGATAAAGCCATTGCGAGCTATAAAAGATTGCCTTATCTGAATTTTGATCAGAGAAAAATAATCATTGAAAATATTAAAGGTGTTGATAAAGTGATTTCGCAGGACACACTTGATTATGCACCCAATCTGAAAAAGCTGAAACCGGATTATGTAGTTCATGGGGATGACTGGAAGACAGGAGCGCAACAGCAGACAAGACAAAGGGTGATAGATGCTTTGAAAGAATGGGGAGGTGAACTTGTTGAAGTTGAATATACAAAAGGGATTTCTTCTACACAGCTCAATACAAGTCTAAAAGAGATCGGCACAACTCCGGAGATAAGAATGAAAAGATTAAGAAGACTGATCGATTCAAAACCAATTGTGAGATTGATCGAAGCACACAACGGACTGACAGGGTTGATCGCAGAAAATTTGCAAATAACAAAAGACAATCTGCCGAAAGAATTTGACGGAATGTGGCTGAGCAGCCTGACCGATTCAACTGCCAAAGGAAAGCCAGACATTGAAGCTGTTGATGTGACGGCAAGAATGCAGACACTTAACGATATTGTTGAAGTAACAACAAAGCCGGTAGTCTATGACGGCGATACGGGAGGCCGTCCGGAGCATTTTGTATTTACTGTTAAAACACTCGAGCGTCTCGGAGTTTCCGCGGTGATCATTGAAGACAAGATCGGCTTAAAGAAGAATTCACTTTTCGGAACGGATGTCAATCAGACACAGGATACTATAGAAAATTTTTCAAATAAGATATCACTTGGAAAAAAGTCACAGATCACGGATGACTTTATGATAATCGCAAGGATAGAAAGTCTGATATTAAAAAAAGGAATGGAAGACGCGTTGAAACGAGCCGAGGCATATATTGAAGCAGGAGCGGATGGGATTATGATCCACAGTAAGGAAAAATCGCCGGATGAGATACTGGAGTTCTGCAACTCGTTCAAAAAATTTAAAAAGAAAGTTCCACTGGTAACAGTTCCTTCTACTTACAACATCATTTATGAAAAGGAGCTCATTGATGCGGGTGTTAATGTTGTTATATATGCCAATCAGCTTTTGAGAAGCGCATATCCGGCAATGCTTGAAACGGCGAAGTCCATTTTGGAGAATGAAAGATCATTCGAAGCGGATAACAGCATGATGGCTATTGAAAAGATCCTGACATTAATCCCGGGCGGTAAATAAATGATTAGTGCGAAAGATTTTTTTGAAATTTTGCAGAGGAATAATATAAATTTTTACACGGGTGTTCCGGACTCTTTGCTAAAAGATTTTTGCGCGTATGTTACAGATAATGTTTCCGCGGAAGATCACATAATAAATTCAAATGAAGGAGCAGCGATCGCACTGGCTTCGGGATGCTATATTGCAACCGGAGAGCCCGCTCTTGTTTATATGCAGAACTCAGGACTGGGTAATGCAATAAATCCACTGTTGTCTCTTGCAGATCCTGAAGTTTACAGTATTCCGATGCTGCTGATGATTGGATGGAGAGGAGAGCCCGGAAAGAAAGATGAGCCGCAGCATAAGAAACAGGGAAGAGTGATGTTGAAAATGCTTGAGGCGATGGAGATACCTTATGATATTATAAACGGCTCCAGTGAAAAGATCGATGAGACAATCGCGGGAGCATGTAACTACATTAAAGAAAAAAATTCTCCGCACGCTTTAATTATTTCTGAAGGTACATTTGAAGAATACTTGTTGCAGAAAGATATTTCTTCTTCTTACCCTTTAAGCAGAGAAGAAGCAATTGAAATTATTTTAAGCAATATCAGCGCGAATGATGTAATAGTTTCTACAACAGGCAAGACATCGAGAGAAATTTTTGAATACAGAGAAAAAAATGAACAGGGACATCAGAATGATTTTTTAACGGTTGGTTCAATGGGTCATTGTTCACAGATCGGATTCGGGATTGCATTGAAGCATAAAGAAAAACAGATATTTGTGATTGACGGAGACGGTGCATTGATTATGCAGATGGGCAGCTTGTCAGTATTTGGCAGTGAAGCACCGGAAAATTTCAAACATATAGTAATTAATAACGGAGCTCATGATTCGGTCGGAGGCCAGCCTACAGCGGGATTCAGGATCAACTTTCCTGGTATAGCTTCGGCAAACGGATACAAGCTTACTCTTACGGCTGAAACAAAAGAGCAGATTGAAAGTGAATTCATTAAATTAAAACAAAGCAGAGGACCTTCATTGCTTGAGATAAGGGTTCATAAAGGAGCGCGAAAGGATCTTGGAAGACCTACAGTTTCACCTGTAGAAAATAAGAATAGCTTAATGAAGTTTCTTTCGAATTGACGCAGAAGGAGTTTATAGGAATTGGTGAGCTTGGCAGACTCGGAGAGATATTGAAATTAAAAGACAGCGATAAAATCTTTTTAGTAACTGGCAAAAAATCATATGAAAGTTCAGGCGCGGAAAAAATTATCAATGAGCAGCTGAAGAACTATGAATTTAAGAGATTCTCAGACTTTGAAGAAAATCCAAAACTGGAAGATATTAAAACAGGAATAGAACTTTTTAAAAATGGATATGACATGATCATTGCTGTTGGAGGAGGAAGTGTAATTGATGTCGCGAAGCTGATAAATGTTTTATCCTCTCAGAAAAATTCCCCGGAAGAAATAATTGCTGACAATTCAAAGATAAAAAATAAGGGGAAGTACTTCGCCGCTATTCCTACAACTGCCGGAGCAGGAAGTGAAGCAACACATTTTGCGGTCGTGTATAAAAATAAGGAAAAGTTTTCTGTAGCTCATGAATATATTTATCCTGATACAGTAATTATCGATCCTCAGTTAACATATAATTTACCTAAGGCAGTAACTGCAATTTCAGGCATTGATGCTTTATCACAGGCAGTTGAATCTTACTGGAATGTTTACTCAACAGATAAATCAAAGCATTATGCAACTCAGTCAATAAAACTCATAATTGAAAATTTAGAGAAAGCAGTCAATAAGCCCGATGAAGATTCGAGATTCAATATGTCACTCGCTGCTAACCTTGCAGGCAAAGCTATCAACATAACGAAGACAACCGCTCCGCACGCGTTATCATATTCAATGACATCATACTTCGGTGTTCCTCACGGACAGGCAGTAAGTATTACACTTGGCGAATTTTTGGAAT
>JBDTLQ010000278.1:0-4995 GCA_039934715.1 Ignavibacteria bacterium
TCTGTCATTGAAGGTATCCACCTTTTATCATACGCCTTGTGGTACATTTGATCATCAGCTCCTATTCCAAAAATGTCTAACCGTCCGGAGGTCCAGGAAACTACAGTCGGACCACTGATAAATTTTCCTGCAAGATCTTCCCAGTCCGAAGGCCATGTTCCTCTGTCGTAACATCTGTGATACATTTTGTTATTCAATGCTACTCCAAAAATATCTAAGCGATCGGCCGACCAGGAAACAGCATCAGGATCACTGGAAAACTTTCCACCAATAGGCTCCCAAAAATTAATTGATGGCAGCCATTTTGTTCCATCCCAGCTTTTTTTATAGATCTGCTGGTCAGTTCCTATTCCAAAAATATCTAATCGATTCGGGCCCCAGGAAACAACATCCGGGTCACCAAAGAAATCTCCGCCTAATGATTCCCATTCATACCAGCTGCTTCCATCCCAATACGAATGATACATTTGATGATCATCACCTAAACCAAAAATGTCCAATCGATTTTGAGACAAGGATACTGCTGCAGGATTACTACGAAATAATCCTCCTAATGATTCCCAGCCCTTTTCCGATGGAAACCACTTACTTCCATCCCATGCTTTATGATACATTTGATTATCCTCTCCTAAACCAAAGATATCCAGGCTATTGAAGGAACGGGATACTGCAACAGGGTTGCTTATGAAATCTCCTCCTAAAGGTTCCCAATCTCCGGGGGAAGGCAGCCAGTTACCTCCGTCCCAGGCCTTATGATACATTTGGTTATCTGATCCTATAGCAAAGATATCAATACGATTTGTCGCCCAGCATACCGCTGACGGAGTGCCGGAAATTACTCCTCCTAAGGGCTCCCATTCAGATGCCGAAGGTATCCAGCTGCTCCCGTCCCATGCCTTGTGATACATTTGACTATCTGTACCAACGCCAAAGATATCTATTCGGTCCGGTCCCCATGAGCATGAGGAAATACAGGAATGCTTATCAATGATTTGTCCGCATACAGCTCCCGGCAGAGTTATGCAGAGTAAAATAATTTTTATGAGTTTGAATGAAGTAAAATTAGTTTTCATAAAGTTAAATTTTAAGTTTGTTAAAATTGTAAAACTTACAGAGGAGGCAACAGATAGGAGTATTGGAAAAGCTGCTGAATTCAAAAAAATATTTTTATCCGAAGATTTATATGAACTGCTATGAGTTATGTTTAGTGAGAAATGCGAAGATAAAATTTCAAATGACTTTACGTGAGGATTATATTCAAAGGCTTTATCAGCCATGCTTTGTCCTTCCATTAATTAATTAAAGAATTATATATCTTCACTAAATATGAGAATTTTCTGTGAAAGCTTCAATTGATTTCACTTCCTTCTTCGGCTCACCCTTCTTTCGTTAGGCTTAGCTCCTCAAGTTAAAAAGGAATCTAAATATTATTTTTACAAAGGCTCTAAGATTCAAAAAAGAATGGAGTGCGGCAGATCTAAACTGGTGAAGTATCAGATCGAGTAAAGTGAAAAGTATTATTGTATTCAGGTTTGGAGATTTAAGAAGTTTGCTTTCCAGGTAACGAATGCAAACCACAATTCCGGAACAGTGATTCTCAAATCATATAAAAGAAGAATTAATTTAAGCAAAATAAATTGCCGGACTGCTAAAACAAAACCCCGGTCTGCAAAACCAAATCGCTGAACTGCAAAAACCGGACGCCGATCCGCAAAAAGAGATCGTCAAGACTGTAAAACTAATTGACGCAGCTCAACACGGATCATAGAATTGTAAACGCTGATCTTTGATCTGCTAAAACAAATCATAAAACTCAGGATCGTATTTGTAAATACGCGAACACTGATTTGCAACCCACACGAACTTCCGGCAAATCAATAATACTAATCCACGGATATATAAATAAGATCGATAAACTACAAGCATTGATCATCAAACTGCGAATAGTAAACGTCAATGTGAGAAAACAGATTGGTGAATATATTACAGTTTTGAGAAGAAAAATTCGCCGGTGCAACAGGAGGCATATACATTCGCACGCCGGGAACGTACATTCGCGGTGCAGGAAGGTACATTCGCAGAACCTGAACATACATTCGTATAAGAGGAATGTAACAATATATAATACGTTTGCACCAGCCTGCCATGTGTTAGTACTAACAGGCCGTGTGTTGGTACCGCAATTCTTCAGGAGCATACCAACCAGCCACCCGAATGTATATTCCTACTGTATAAATGTTTCAACTCGCAATACGCGGGTATGTGCGGACAACGTGCTGGCACCAACGCACGCTCTGAAGGTATATTCGCACGGCATGAATGCACCAACACTCCGTGCGGATATACCCGTGCTCAGTGTGTTCGTACCAACATGTCTGCCGAAAGTACATTCACGACGCCGGAATGTACCAACGCCGCTGCTTAGGAAATCGTCAATCCGTTATTGTCATTCCGGCGAATGCCGGAATCCATTGTCTGCTAAGGAAAGAAATAGTTCATTCTTCCTTAACATTGGATTGAATATTTAATATTTTACGAACATGGATAAATTAAACTTTTCAGGTCACGAAACTTTTGTTTGCAGACAATCGTGGCTTAAAAAAGGATATGATTTTGTAAAGGCTGGTTTTTCTTTTTCGAATGAATCAGCAGTGATTCATTTAGGCGTTGGTAAAAATATGGTCACTGCAATTAGGTATTGGTTAAAATCGTTTGCCTTAATCAATGAAGATGAAACACCAACTGAATTAGCTGAGTACATATTTGCTGATGATGGCAGAGACCCTTATTTAGAGGATATAGGGACAATATGGCTCCTCCATTATTTTTTGATTAAAACAAAAAAAGCTTCTATTTATCATCTTATATTTAATTTATTCAGAAGAGAAGAGCGACCGGATTTCCAAAGACATTCTCTCTTAAAATTTCTGAAAAGTGAAAGTTTTGATACCAACTCTAGGCTAGTAAACGAGAGTACTTTAATAAATGATGTGAGTGTGTTTGTAAGAAGTTATTCAAAATCAAATGATTCAAAGAAAGATATAGAAGAAGAAATGACAGGTCTTTTGAAAGAATTAAATATTTTAAAACTTTTTAAATATAGAAGTGAATTGGATAATAATCAAATTGAATTATTGTCTTTACAAAATAATAATAGTAGTGATGTTCCATTCCAAATTATTTTATTTGCAATTATTGACAATGAGCAATTTGGAAAATCTGTATCATTAAATGAACTATTGAAGTCACAAGGCTCTGTTGGAAGAATATTTTTGATTAATTCCGAACTTTTGATTGACAATATTAAACTAATGGAAGAAAAGTACTCAGGAATAACATTTTCTGAAACATCCGGGAATCAAGTTATTCAGTTTAAGAATAAGCCTAACAAATGGAAAGTATTAGATGATTACTACAAAACTTAAATACTCTCCGTCGGTAAACATAATTAGAGATTCCAAAACTCGATTAAATTATTTACCTACACCTAACTCAAAAATCGTTTTCAATCAGATCGCTAATGATTTCGAAGATGGTATCCATTGTTTTTCTTTAATAGGTGCTTATGGTACGGGTAAATCATTTTTTTTATGGGCATTTGAGAAGTCCATTAATAACTCGGATACTTTTTTTAATAGTCAACGAAACAGTTTTAAGGGTGTTAACAATTTTGAAGTTATAAGAATAGTTGGGTCTTATGATTCTTTCATGGTAAAATTTGCTAAAGAAATTGGTTTGAACTTTACTTCAAAGAGTAAACCAATTGAAATAATAAGTAAATTGGAAAAGATTTATTTGTCTGGTTTTAAAAAAAAAAAGGGATTACTAATACTAATTGACGAGTTAGGAAAGTTTTTAGAATTCGCTGCCAAAAATAATCCTGAACAGGAATTATACTTTATTCAACAACTAGCAGAATATATCAATGATGATAGTAAAAACATTTTATTCTTATCCACTCTTCATCAAGATTTTAGATCATACTCATTAGGATTAAGTAAATCTCAGGTTAATGAATGGGACAAGGTCAAGGGAAGGTTAAAAGATATTACTTTTAATGAACCTGTCGAACAATTATTATATCTAGTTTCAGAAAAGACAAAAACACTGGAAACAAAAAACATTATAGATAAAAATTTTTTAAATCTTTTTACAACTATAGAAAATTCAAAGGTATTTCCTTTGAAAGATCACTTAAATATTGATATTGCAAAAAAACTTTTACCTTTTGATATATTGTCTGCCTCTATTCTAACCTTGGCCTTGCAAAAATATGGTCAAAACGAAAGATCAGTTTTTTCATTTCTAGAATTAAATGAACCATTTGGAATTAAAGATTTTATTGAAAACAAAAATAATTATTATAATTTAACGGTTGTATATGACTATTTAATGTATAACTATTCAACTTTTCTTTTTTCAAAATTCAATCCTCACTTTTCTCAATGGTCTGTAATCAAATCATCAATAGAAAGAGCTGAAAATTTATTTGATGTGGAATGTGAAGATGCTATTAAACTTATAAAAACTGTAGGGATTTTAAATATTTTTACTTCAGCCTCTGGAAAAATTGATAAAGAATTTTTGGAGTTGTATGGCAAAGTAAGTCTGGAGATCAATGATCCAATTAAGTTAATTAACAAACTTGATTCCAATAAAATCATTCGGTATTCAAAACACAAAACAAAATACTCTTTATTTGAAGGAACAGATCTTGATATTGATCTTGCAATAAATGAAGCAGGTGAACTCATTGGTCAGATTTCAGATGTAGTTTCATACCTAGAACAATACCTGGAATTAGACTATTTACCAGCTAAATCCATTTTTTATGAATTAGGAGCACCAAGAATTTTCCAATTTATTTTAAGTGAAACACCTATAAACAGGATAGCGCAAAATGAAATCGATGGATTCATTAATCTTATCTTTTCCGAAAAATTGAATGTTGAAGAAATTAAGAAGCATTCTAAAGAAAATAGTGAACCAATCTTG
>JBDTLQ010000279.1:0-4945 GCA_039934715.1 Ignavibacteria bacterium
CGCCTGTCTTATCGATCTCAATATGAGGATAGCCGTTGATGCGTATATTCCACGGCATGAGAGATGAGGTCTTTACACCATTCATTTCAAAAATATTTTCATTCACAATCCAGTTAACTCCGCCGTTGGCTGATCTCGCGAAGCCGCAGAACTTTTCATTTTGCGGCGAACTTGTTACAACTCCTGACCAGCATATACACACTGAACCGTCAATGTTTGTTTTTATATCCGCTCCTAATGATATGAATCCGGCAGGTGAGGAATTTATCTGATTGACCGAACTCCAGTTAACGCCGCTGTTAGTAGTAAAGGCCGCTACAATTGGAAAAGGATTTAAGAATCTAGTCCATGTGAGATAGGATCTGCCGTAATAAGGGCTTGCCGCGAAGTCATCCGTTCCCGGAGTTCCCTTGTCCTGATCTCCGCTCGCTATCTGATAATTACCGCTCCATGTGCTACCGAAGTTGGTGGAATAATTTGAAAACATTCCAACTATGAATCCGCCCTGATGCGTAAGAATAAAATTTCCGTCTTTGTCAATAATAGGTCCCGGATCACCGCCGTGATTGTTTGAGGAAGCGCCGGAGTTGCATGTATCTGAGCCAAACCATGTCTGCCCGCCGTCAGTCGTGATGTAAACGCCTTCGCTTCTGAATGAACCGCTTATCGTGTACGCGCTTGTAAACATTATCAAAGGATTTGAAGGATGCTTTACAATGGTTGGTTCTACCTGAGCATTAGCAGAAGGATGAATACGAAAATTCGGAACCTGTGATCTTAAACCGTGAATGTTAAATGATTGAGCTATGAATACTGTGAATGCTGTAATTAGAATTTTTTGAATTAACATATCTTTAGCAACTCCAAATAATTGAATAATAAATTTTTTTTAAAAACCATAAAAAATCCGTGGCAATCGGTTATATCCGTTTTATCTGTGTTCAAAAAAATTTAAAATCTATAACCTAAATTCAACCCTGCGTAAAAACTTCTCGGTTCACCCGGTTCATAATATCTTCGCTCGTTTGCCGGTAGTTCAGGATTGGCATTGATACTTACAAACCCTACATACTTTCTGTCAAAAATATTATTGACTCCGCTTGTAAACAAAATATTGAACTTATCTATGTCACAGGTGATACCTGCCATTATATTTCCATAAAAGTAAGCAGGAGTGCTTTCTGAATTAGCATCATCAACAAACAATTCGGTAATATAATCCATATCCCATAGCGCTATGCCCTTGAAATTTTTTGATATTCTGAACTGGTAATTAAAAATAAAATTAAAAATACTTTTTGGGATCGCCGGAACAACATTGCCGGAATAATCAGTGCTTATAGTATCTCCGCCCGCTGTATAATTTATCGCGATGTAATTGTCATATTTAAAATCCGAATAGGAATAATTTGTAACCAGTTCGAATCCTTCAAACATTTCAAATTTTAATCCGCATTCCACCCCGGTGCGTGTAGTGTTTGCAGCGTTCCTGAAATATGTCTGGTCATTAATTACGAAAGGCACTATCTCATCTTCGATCTTGGTATTATAGAATGTTATTTCAAAAAATAATTTTTCAAGAAGATCGCTTTCGGTAAAAACATTTCCCTTAATCCCAAGCTCAAAGTTTTTGGATTTTTGTGGATTGAGGTCAGGGTTAAGTGTTGTCGCTCCGTTGTTGGAGGTGTATGCATAGTTCTGAAGTTCAGCGGCAGCCGGGGTATCAAATGCATATCCGTATGAAGTATAGGCCGCGATAGTTGGCGTGAATTTATAATTAAAAGCAAGCCTCGGAGTGAACCGTGAAAATTTTCTTGTTGAGTTTTGCAAACCGAACAGCTGATTGTCATTTCTGATTTCAATATTATCATACCTCCCTGAAAAAAATAATGAAGACTTGTCCTTGTATAACCAGAATTGATTCTGAACATACACTCCTGCATTGTCAAGGACCTCAAGATTCTGTGCCTGGAGGTCATCTCCTTTATTACCCGCAAGATTTGTAAAAGAAGATAAGTCACCTTTAACATAATTATAATCTACTCCAACCGCGAATGAATTTTTTCGCGACATAAAGCTTGATGTATTGGAATATCTTGCTATCCCGCCAAGTACATACCTGTCATTAAAGGTATAAAGCTGATTCGTCGTAAACTGCAGGTCCTTAAGCTGGACAAAACCCGTGATCTCAATATCATTATTTGATTTTTTTCCGAATGCTGTATTATATCTCACAGCGAGCTTTCCCTTCTGCAGATCTCTTTTGAAATCACTCGAGACCGCTACTGAGTAAGCTTTAAAAGGATCTGTCTCATATTCTTCCTTTGTAAGTGAACCCGGAAGCTTTATCAGACCGTTGGCATAATTTCCCAAAACTGAAATTGTAGTTTTTGCATCGGGGTAGATCTGAAAAACCGAATTTACAAGATGTATATACTCGTTGCTGTGCTGCCTGAATCCTTTGAAGTTTCTGTAGCTGTATGATAAAAAATATTTATAATTCTTTGTGATCAATCCCGTCTTTACGCCGTTCTGCCGCAGATCAAAATCACCGAACATGTTTGTCTGCTTGAAATAATTTGTTTTGAAACTAAGGTCTGTAATAAAATTAATTACTCCTCCCGGTGCATTTGTATAAAGAGAAGATAAATTTCCTTTCGCGACCTCAACAGTTTCAAGTGATGTATAATCGATCGCGTCAATGTTGGTTTCCCCGTCGGGTTCTGATTCGGGAATACCATCCTGAAGAATTCTGATCCCGCGAATTCCCGAGTTAGATCTGTTGCCATAACCGCGAATGGAAATTCTGACATCATGACTTCCATAACGTGACTGCAGGAACAACCCGGGCACATCGGCGAGAACATCCTTGACGCCAATGTTCCTGCTGTATGCAAGTTCCTTTTTATCAACTCTGAAAACTGAAAATGGTACGTTGATTATTTTTTCGGGGATCCTTGTTCCGGTAATAACAATTTCATCCGTTTCTGCTTCTTCGGTTTTTTCTTTAAGTGAATCGTTCTTTTCTTTTTCCTCGTCATCCTGTGAATAAAGATTTGCCGCGATAAGCATAAAAACAGACAAGAAAAGTATAACGCTATAGTTCATCTGGTTTTTTATAATAAAATTCAGGGTCTTAGTAGTGCGGTGATTTAATTACAAGATAATAAAAAAAATATTTCAATATAACTCAAAGACAATCAGGATCTTCTTCGTATCCTTTTAGATCCGAACCAGAGCCAGAAGCTTGAATGTCCTTAAAACTATTGCCTGGCTTCTTCTCTTTTCGTCTGACTAATAATCTATTTATACATATAAAAAGGAAAGACATAAAAATGACCTCCCTTAGTTTCATTTAACTAACTCCAATGAGAATAAAATAGAGAAAAATCTTTTGGAATTCAATTAGATAAGATCAAAAGCTACATGATGTTTTGGGAGCGGGGTGATGATGTGATTCAATCGGCTTTACAGTATTGCTGTCCAAATTATTTTTATCAACACTTAAAAAGTCATAACTAATTAAGATTTAGGATAATCATTTTGATTCTTAAAAAGAACCCGCCTGTGATAAATTGCCGATAAAGAAATTCAGAGCAATGACGATAAGCAGGAATTCCTGAGTAAAGCACTACTTAAAAAGTTATCATCCCAATTATTGTTGGAATTCCTGCCGTCATTGCTCTGAATTTCCGGCAATTTATCACCAGCGGGCGATTTTTCTTTGCTTCTTTCTTTTGATCGTTCAAAAGAAAGAAGGGTAAGATCGTTTATGTTTAAAAGTTAGTGTTAAATTCGTAAATCGTTTTGGACGGATGTAGCTTTACAGTGATTCTTATTTAATGTTTTTTCCCTTTTAATCCGCGTCATCTGCTCGTCTTGCATTGCTCCGGAGAAGCGTGCGTTCAAGCAAAAATATTATTGACTTAAGAAGTATCAGATTCAATCCTTCATTCCCTCCGCAAGAAGCTTGTAAGATTTTTTCCTTTCCTCATGATCACATACTATTGTTACGATCGAGAGTTCATGTATCGCATACTTCTTTACAAGTTCTTTAAGCTTTTTGCAGACACTCTCTGTATCTCCAATGACAGCCGATCTTCTGCGGTAATCAATGAACATCTTTTCTTCCGGAGTAAATTTATATTCCAGTGCAGTCTTTTCATCGGGGAATGAAATATTTTTTCCTTTAAGAAAATTCTGCGCTAACCAGTATTCTGAGCATCGCGCAAGTCTCTGCGCGTCTTTCTCAGTATCAGCACAGATCACAAACAATGCAAGATCGAGATACGGTTCTTTTAAATATATTGATGGTTTGAAATTCTGATAATACGTCTGAAAACATTCAAGCATGTGTTCATCATTAATGAAACTGCCGAATGCATATCTCAATCCTCTCTTTGCAGCATACATCGCGCTGTCTGTAGACGTGCCGAGTATCCATACTTCGGGAATACTTGTTCCTGCCGGAGTAGCGCTTATACCTTCAAAGGATTTTCCTTCCGAAGATGTTTTCATGTAACTTATAAGTTCATCTGTTTTTAAAAACGCGTCTTCCCTTGTCGTCCTCATTGCACGGATCGTACCGGCATCACCACCGGGTGCTCTTCCGATCCCGAGATCGATCCTTCCAGGATAAAGAGCTTCAAGCATGTTGAATTGCTCTGCTACTTTTAACGGGCTATAATGGCTGATGAGTACTCCCCCCGACCCGGCCCTGATGTTTTTTGTTTGTGACGCTATAACAGGAATAAGTATTTCCGGACTTGCAATTGCAAATGAACGCGTATCATGATGTTCAGCCACCCAATACCTGTGATAACCAAGTTCATCGCCAAACACAGCGAGTTCTATGGTTTGCTGAATAGCTTCAGCCGGAGTTGAATTATTTAAGACGGGTGATTGATCAAGAATATTTAATTTGGGATTTGGAATTTTGGATTTT
>JBDTLQ010000280.1:0-4908 GCA_039934715.1 Ignavibacteria bacterium
TCTTTTTAAAAATATATTTAATTTATTGTTAATATTATATTCAATTTCAATTAAGCTTACCTGATCGAAGCTTCTCATGTCAAGCCTGGATAGTATAAGCTCTTTTCCTGTTGGAAATATCTTGAAGCTGACATTCCTGTTGCGGAAATCCCACATGAGATTCAGAATATTCTGATTCGAAAAATACTCATCGGTAAATACCACTTCATTGATCTTTTTGATCTGAATGATCTCTTCCAGCTCTGTAATATTCTTCTTCGTTGCCACCTCTTCGTAATGAATGATATTGTACTTTGAATTTAATTTGTCCTCGGCGTTCTGATTTAGTCTGCCTTTCCCGACAACCAGCAAGTTGATCTTATTAAGCAGTATATTTTTTGAAACAAAAAAATTGTACGCGCTGTAAGCGCCTCTCAGAGCGATCAGGAATATCAGCGAAATGACAGTTGACAATAAGATCACACCTCTTGAGAAAGCATACTCATTAAAGAAGTAAGTGATGGAAGAATTTATGAAAAATCCCGCGATCAGCGCATTGAAAGTTTTTCTTATGGAAAGAAAATTCTTTCTGCTGTATAACCCGAACAGTGCGAGCAGTACCAGCCAGACAAGGACATACACTGATATTATGAACATGTAATCCCTGTTTGGGAAAATATCAAATCTCAGTTTTACCGAAATGATCAGAGACGCATACAACAGTATCACGTCAAATATCGGGAATAAAAGAAATCGTAAAAACCTCTTTACATATGAAAAAACTGACCGCCAGTATATTCCCATTTGAAGGATAAGCGACAGTATCCTCGGAACTCCGGTGAAATTTTTTCTCACAAAAATTATCATCGCCCCGTAAAAATTATTAACATACGATAGGTTTGTTTTTTTTGTGCTTTCACCTTTGAAATGGATCGTTGTAACTTCCGGATAATAATAAATTTTGAAGCCGCTCTTGTGTATCCGGAAACAGAGATCAAGATCCTCACCGTACATAAAATAGTCCTCATCAAACATGCCTGCCTTATTCAGTACATGTTTTGGTATGAACATGAACGCTCCGCAGATAGCATCTATCTCGTATGTCTTGTTCTCATCAAGATATGTAAGATTATATTTTCCAAAGGTCCTGCTGCCCGGGAAAAGTTTTGACATTCCCAGCATTCGCGGGATCGCGACGGATGGTGTGGGGAAACTTCTTCTGCACGCGGAATCCAGTTTGCCGTTTGCAAGAATAAGCTTTGATGTTATCGCTCCGGCATCTTTATTTTTTTCGGAGAAGGAGATCATTTTTTCAAATGTCCCTTCTTCTAAAACCGTATCGGGGTTAAGAATTAGTATGTATTTTCCCGACGCACGTTTTATTGCGAGATTATTTGCCTTTGAAAACCCGAGGTTCATTTCATTTGCAATCATGATCACTTCGGGATATTTATTTTTTATATAGCCTACACTTCCGTCAATTGAGTTATTGTCAACAAAGAAAATTTCAATGATAAACTTATCGCTGTTGGCCTTGTATATTGACGCTATACAATTATCCACAAGGTCTCTGACGTTGTAATTAACAATTACTATCGAAATGTCTTTGGTAATTCCGGTCATTGATCAATTTTAAGGATCGCCATGAAGAGAATACTCTGCGGTAAAGATGATAATTTTGATCGTGAGATTTTTATTCTTATTAAAGGAACAGATCATTTATTATAATTTCCCGAAAACAGATTTTAGCTTAAGCTTCCATACCATGAAGTAAGCTTCATACACTACTTTTCTTGACATCTTTGATTCACCTTCGCGGCGGTCTATGAATAGGATAGGAACTTCCCAGATCTTAAATCCTTTCTTATAAAATTTAAATTTCATTTCTATCTGAAAGGAATACCCGTTGGATCTCACATTATCGAGATTGATCTTTTTCAATGCCTCAACCCTGTAGCACATGAATCCGGCGGTTGTGTCCATAACTTTCAGACCGGTCACCATTCTTGTGTAGACTGATGCCATGTAACTGAGTATCAGCCTTCTTAACGGCCAGTTCAAAACTGAAATGCCGTTGATATACCTTGAACCTATGACAAGATCATAGCCTTCCTTTATTTTTTCAATAAAGGTTTTTAAATATTTCGGATCGTGAGAAAAATCAGCATCCATTTCAAAAACATAATCATAGTTATTTTTAATGGCATAATGAAATCCGGCGACATAAGCTGTTCCCAGCCCGAGCTTCTTTTCACGCTTGAGAATATTTACATTAGGGTTGTTAAGCTGTTCAACAAGCCCGGAGGTCCCGTCAGGTGAGTTATCATCGATAACAAGAATGTTGAATTGATTATCTTCGCTTGTATTTTCCAGGACAAGCGGAATTATCTTAAGTATATTGTCGGCTTCGTTATATGTGGGAATAATTACGAGTGTCCTCTTCACATTCAATGTCCTTTCATAAGTAAAATTACAATTGCTGTATTGATCATGATTTTAAAATCAAGTTTCAGACTCATATTCTCAATGTAATAAAAATCATATTGAATTTTCGTTTTGACATCTTCAAGAGATGAGTCATACTTGTGTTTGATCTGAGCCCAGCCCGTTATTCCCGGCTTGACAGATAATCGTTTATAATAATACGGAATTTCTTTTTTCAGCTGTTCAACAAAGTAGGGCCTCTCCGGTCTCGGACCGATCAGGCTCATTTCATTTTTTAAAACGTTTATCATCTGAGGTATTTCATCTATGTACAGTTTTCTGATGATCCTTCCCGCTCTTGTGATCCTGGGATCATTCTCTCCGGCCCATTCAGGACCGTACTCTTCTGAGTTGGCGAGCATTGATCTGAATTTATACATGACAAATTCTATATTTTTCTTACCGACACGGATCTGTTTATAAAGTAGCGGTCCCTTTGAATCAAGTTTGATAAAGATGGAAAATAATATCAGCAACGGGGACATTACGGTTAATATTATTAAAGATAAAGCAACATCAATGATCCTTTTCGTCAGCTTCCCCGCTGGTGACATTATATCAGGCATCACCTCAATGAGAGGGACACCATAGATCTGATTTGTCTTTGCCATCCCGCTTACTATCTCATACATATCCGGCAATATTTTCATGTTCACCTTTTCCTCCGAGCAGTATCTTAAAACATCTATTAACTTTTCTTTCTCAGACGGTTCAAGAGCAATTAATATTTCAGAAACATCATTGCTCCTTATTATATTTGAAATACCGGCCAGACTCCCCATGCTTTTTTTATCAAAACTATTTCCCGGATCTAAATTTACAAACCCTAGGATCTTATAGCCAAGCTGCGGAAATTTTTCGATCATAGATCTAAGATCCAGAGCCTTGTCTCCGCTGCCAATTATAACTGTATTTCTTAACCCGATCCCTTTTTGCAAAAGGTTTCTCTGAATGCTCCGTATTATTATTCTGCCCATGCTTACGCAAACAATCAGCAGGAGCCAGTAAATCAGAATGAGGAACCTGGAAATTATCGGAGCATTGTTTATAAAATCATCAATAAAAATTATAAAGAACAATATAAAACATCCGGCCGATACAGCCTTGAACACTGATGAGAACTCATCGAACCTTGATCTTACAAACCAGTGCTGATACAATCCCGCGAACGAAAAAATTATGAGCCAGTAAATATAAATTGCCAGCAGCGGCAAGAAAAAAGCCGGAGGGTTCGCGTATAATATCCATCCGGTTTCGATCCTTAAATAATAATAGAATATCCATGCAAGGTTTATAAATAAAAAATCCGAGAGAAATAAAAAAACTTTTTCCTTTGCTTTGGACACAAGCTCATTGAATTAATTTTAAAAGCTGTAACCTGCTGACTTGGCATCATTGTAAAACATTTTAACGGTATCAAGTGATAATTCTTTAAGATCCTTATCATACATTGATAATTTTTTAAGAAGATCATTTGTAACAGTGATTATCTGGCATCCGCATTCCTCAGCCTGGAATATGTTCAGCACTTCCCGTGAACTCGCCCACAGCAGCTCCGCATTGGGCAGATTTTTCAGGATATCCACCGATTTATTTACATAAGGAACCGGATCACGTCCGGTATCTGCGATCCTGCCCGCAAACAACGAGACAATAGTGGGTGTATCGCTGATAATATTTTCAGCAACTTTTTCAACCTGTTCAATTGTAAGTATCGCGGTAATATTTAGCTTCATCCCATCAGAATTCAACTCTCTTATAAGTTCGTACGATGGCTTGCCTTCAGTGTTTGTGATCGGGATCTTTATGTAAACATTTTCACCCCAACTGGCTATCTCTCTTGCCTGCCTCTCCATCGATTCGAAATCATCAGTAAATACTTCAAACGATATAGGCATGCTTTTTATTTCAGAAAGCACATCCTTCGCGAAAGCGACATAATCCTTTACGCCGTCTTTTTTCATAAGCGTAGGGTTCGTAGTAAAACCTTTTACGACGCCTTCTGAATAAATCTTTTTCATTTCAGTAACATTTGCACCATCAGCAAATATTTTTATCTTAAGATCTTTGAGTTTAGACATTGGTCTTTTTAGTTGAAAGAATTTTTTCTGTAGCCTGTCTTAAACCGGCTACTTCAATATCAGGCTTTATAGTATTTATGTTTATTTCACTTTTTATCAGGACAGTTTTTAAACCTGATTTTATTCCGCACTCTATATCCTTATCACGATCACCTATGAGCCATGATTTTTTAACATCAATACCATGATCTGATACCGCTTTACTCACAAAAAATGTTTTTGGTTTCCTGCATTCACAATCCATTGTATACCCAGGAACAACGCCTTCAGGATGATGATAGCAGTAAAAATATTCCTCGAATAAAACATCATTCTCTTTCAATATTCTGTTAAGCTCATTATGGACTTCATATAGTTTTTCAAG
>JBDTLQ010000281.1:0-4892 GCA_039934715.1 Ignavibacteria bacterium
AAAATTAACAATTCACAATTCACGTTTCACGTTTGACATTTGACCATTCACTATTGACGATTCACGATTCAAAACCATTCACTATTCACTATTGACCATTCACTATTCACTATTGACCATTCACAATAAGTTACTTATGTTAATGCTTCAGAAAAACTATTGATGGACATTGGTTCCCCGAAATTCAAATTAAAACTTAAAAGAGCTTTACTGCTTTCGGCCGGTTGGTCAATTGCCGCTGGTTACATTTTTGTACTACAGTTCACTACTCTTCTGATAGAATTTTCACGCAACGCTCCTGTTGAATTTAATTTTATAGGAGGATTGATATTAACTGTCGTGGAGGTTTTCATTGCAGGATTATTACCGGCAGTGTTCGAGGTTTTTTATTTTACAGATCGCTTCAGAAATAAATCATTCGGTTACGCTGTCTTAATGAAAACACTCTTTTACACATTCGGCTTATCCATATTGACTGCACTTGTTTCAATTGCAGAATATTATTTTCTCAATGAACACTTCAACAGTACATTTTATGATAACTCGTTTGGAGTATTCCTCACCTTCTTTAAGTGGGCACCTGTGTTTTTGATCAGTACATTTGTAATGCAGGTAAGCGATAAATTCGGACATGGTGTTCTCTGGAAATTCCTTCTTGGAAAATATCACATTCCGAAAGTTGAAACCCGGATATTCATGTTTCTTGATCTCAAATCATCAACTTCAATCGCGGAAGCGCTGGGACACATAAAATATTTTGAGCTCATCAATGATTTTTTTTACGATGTCACTGACGCGATCATTGAAACACATGGCGAGATATACCAGTATGTCGGTGATGAAATTGTAATTTCATGGACCCTTAAGAACGGCACCAATGATGAGAATTGTCTGAATTGTTTTTTCGACATAACTGATGTGATAAGAAAGCTATCAGAAAAGTATGAATCGAAATACGGTCTAGTTCCTTCTTTTAAAGCCGGCATGCATTACGGTGAGGTTACAGTTGGAGAAATTGGAGTGATGAAAAGAGATATAGTATTTTCCGGTGATGTTCTCAATACCACTGCCCGCATCCAGGAGCTTTGTAATAAGTATAAAGTAAAACTTATACTGTCAAAAGATCTTTTAGAACTGCTGAAAGTTGATAACACCTTCTTAATAAAAGAATTAGGTCAGATGAACTTAAGAGGAAGATCAGCTCCGGTGATACTTTATAGCGTGAGGAAAGAAAGATTTTAGATTTTAGATTTTTGATTTTTGATTTGGTTTTTGGATCTAAAATCTAAGATCTAAAATCTAGATCTAAAATCTAAAATCTAGATCTAAAATCTAAAATCTAAGATTCTCGTTTCTCAATCCTCTTCCTTCAAAACAAAAAACTCAGTGGGTGTAATAACGGAACAGTCATCCCTCAGCAGTATTAGTTTTTTATCATTATCCATATCACGCATGAAACATTTAAGGGTTGTTTTATTATCTTCTTTAAGCAGCTCAAACAAAGTGGTATTGTATTCTGAACCGGGAGTAACAGGTTCGCCTTTTAAAAGATACCAGTGACCATTTCTACTATTGTCTCCCTTTTTGATAACATAAATTACCTGAACCGCGTCTGAAAAATATATTTCGGTGTAATGCAATTCTCCGCTGACATCGGGAAGCACACCTGAATATTTATCAGCTATAACAAATTTTTCCGCCTCCGTATTTTTTGATTTCATAACAGCCGAATCACCGGTGAGTAAGAAGATCAACTCCTCATTTACATACTTTTCTCCCTGATCAGAATTTGTTTTGGATAAAATTGAAACGCTAAGCTCTGCATCACGTGGATAAATTGTTAATACGAGTTTTTCATGCCGGAGCTCACTTTCTAAAAGAGTTCCATCAGAAGAAATGAAATAACTTCTTTTATCTGATGAAATTACTTTATCCGCTTCAGGCTTATTTCTAAAAATTCCGTTTGCATGAAGAGTATTAAAAAATATTACCCCCAGCATCAATGACGTTAATATTATTTTGATCAAATTCATTTTGGCATGATTAATTATTTATCTTAGTACAACAAATTAATTTAACAGGATTTAAAAGTAAATTACAATTCAAAGTTAAGAAAAAGATTTAATGACATGATTTAGAGTGATGAGTTAGAGTATCAACCGGAACATATTTCCATAAATTCACGTCTTCTAAGTATAACAGTTCTGAAATAGTGATCTTAAAAAAATAAAACCATTTCATCATGAAAACATTTTACAAATTCCTGTTTGTACTATTACCCTTAGTTCTATTATCCCTCATACTAAAAAGAATTTATTTCGAAAAATCTCCGCCGATAGAAACTTCAGGAGCGCTTCAATCATTGGACATGTGGGCTTTGCAGCGCGCATACCCGGAAAAGACTTTACCCGACAAAGGATATTTTCAGGCATTCGAATATTCGAAAATGAATCTGACGAGTGAGGCTGACAACTCCGGTTCAGGCTGGGAAGCAATAGGTCCTTTGAATATCGGAGGAAGAACACTTTCGATAGCGATCAATCCTGTAAATGGAAATACTATCTATGCAGGTTCTGCCAGCGGCGGTTTGTGGAAGAGTTATACCGGTGGTGTCGGAGAAACAGCCTGGGAAAATGTTCCGACAGGATTCCCTGTTCTCGGTGTCAGCTCAATTGCGATCTCACATGCAGACACAAACATTATTTATATCGGAACAGGGGAAGTTTATGGCTATCAGAATGCAAACGGAGGAATGGTCGACCGTATAACCCGGGGAAGCTATGGTATCGGAATTCTAAAGACAACCAACAACGGACTCAGCTGGACGAAAAGTCTTGACTGGAGTTATGATCAGAGCAGAGGCGTGCAGATTGTAAAAATTAATCCTCTCAATTCAAATGTAGTATGGGCCGGAACGACCGAAGGTACTTATGTTTCATACAATGCAGGTGCAAACTGGAATTTGATAAACAATACTATAATGGTTACGGATATCGCTATCAATCATCTTGATACCGGAACAGTATTCATTGCATGCGGTAATCTTGGCAGCTCAGGTAACGGAATATACCGGACAACTAACTCAGGCTCCAATTGGGAAAGGTTGACAAACGGGCTCCCGGGTTTTTACGGAGGTAAAGTTTTACTTTCTATGTATCAGAGCTCGCCCAATGTAATTTTTGCAAGCATCGGATTCGGATTTCAGAATATATCCCCTACACAATTGTGCAGATCGGTTGATAATGGAAATTCCTGGATCACATTGTCGGATTTTAATTACGCGACGTATCAGGGATGGTATTCACATTTTGTGGGAGTTGATCCTCTGGACTCCGGGACAGTTTTAGTCGGGGGCATAGACATTTTTAAATCAACTGACGGAGGACGTACTCTCAGCAACAGATCTTTCTGGAATATCGGTTACTTCGGACGAACACCCATCGGCGGCCCTGAAGGACCTCCGAATTATTCACATGCTGATCATCACGTAATTGTTTACGATCCTTTCGATCACAATAAAGTTTATTTTGGAAATGACGGAGGAGTTTTCCGTTCGACTGACGGTGGTGAAACTTTTGAAGCATGCAACGGCGGATATCAGACAGCACAATTGTACCAGGGATTTTCATCTGCAAAGGACGATTCACTTTTTGCATTAGGAGGAATGCAGGATAATGGTTCGGGAATTTATGACGGACAACAGGCATGGATAAAGATCATAGGCGGAGACGGATGCTGGACCGGAATTAATGGAAGAAACAAAGATACAATTTACGGCTCATACCAGTTTCTCAATATGCTTTCTTCAATAAACGGAGGGGCAGGATTCTATACAATGGGACCATCCACCGGGTATTCGACAGCATTTGTAGCGCCTTTCATTTTAGGAAATGTTAACCCGCAAATAATTTATGCCGGAAGAAGTGTTGTTTTCAAAACAACCAACGCGGGTGAACTTTGGGAGCTCACGAATGGCGGAGCAGCACTTGACGGCAGCAATCCTGTGTTCACAATGACAATATCCAAAACAGATGACGATGTTCTCTACGCAGCTACAGCTCCCCTATTCTCACGTGCGCGTTTGTTTAAAACGGTAAACGGAGGACAAACGTGGTCGGACATTACAGGAATCCTTCCAGACAGATTTATTTCTGATGTCGCAATCGATCAGGCAAATGAAAACAATGTCTATTGTACTGTTTCAGGATTTGGATCATCTCATTTATTTAAATCAACTAATGGCGGAATTTCATGGATAGATAATAATAACGGACTTCCTGATGTACCGACTTCTGCCGTGATAGTTGATCCTTTCAACAATGATCATATCTACATCGGCAATGATCTGGGTGTTTATATATCAACTACCGCGGGAGCTAACTGGTCTGAGTTCCAGACGGGCATCACTGATGTCGCGGCAGTATATGACCTCAGTATTTCTGAAAGCAATAGAAAGATCCGTGCGGTCACACACGGCAAAGGAGTATTCGAAAGATATTTGCAAAGTAATACTGTCGGGATAAAAAATACTTCATCAGTGATTGAAGATTTTCATCTTCATCAGAATTATCCTAACCCGTTCAATCCGACAACAAATATTGATTTCACAATTCCAAAAGACGGAAATGTAAAACTGTCATTGTACGATATTGAAGGAAAACTTGTATCAACAATATCAGATGAGTTTAGAACAGCCGGATATTATTCTGTTAAACTGAATGCAACAAATTTATCGAGCGGTGTTTATTATTATAAAGCTGAATTCAACAACGGACTGTCATCAGCATTTTTAGTAAAGAAGATGGTCGTTTTAAAATAAATTACAAATTTCAAATTTCAAATTACAAATACGTTAGATTACCTTAATAATTTGACATTTGAAATTTGTAATT
>JBDTLQ010000282.1:0-4846 GCA_039934715.1 Ignavibacteria bacterium
TGTGATTGGATAAACATTTCGGAAAGTTATTCCTAGTGCCTTCGCCTTAATGGTAAAAAAATTGTTAATGGAATTTTAAATTATATTCAGTATCTTATTCAAACAATTAAGGAATGAACAATATTGAAAGAAAATTCCCCGCTCTATTTAATACTGAGCTAATCAATATATTCATCAAAGTCCATTAATAATAAAACAGACTTCCGCGATCAGACTGGTTTCGTAAATGGGAGATCTTTCATTGATAAAGAATTTTTATATTTTTCAATCTCCACATGTAGTATGGTTTCAAAAAAATTGCCGGTTATCCATTATTCCATATTTGTAAATCTTTAAGCAATTATTTTAAAACTTAAAAGAAAAGGAAAAACAAAAATGAAAACAATTATCCTATCTTTGTTTTGCATCTTCTGCTTTACCAACCAAAACTTTGCTCAGTGGACTGAGCAGTCTTCAGGTTTCTTCGACGTTCTTTATTCCGTGTCTGCGGTTGATGATAATGTAGTCTGGGCTTGCGGAGACAACGGACTTGTCTTACGCACGATCAACGCCGGTGTCAACTGGACAGCAACAGCTTCTCCAAATCCTGCCCTGCCTCTTTACACGATCCAGGGAATCGATGCGATGACTGCCTTGGTCGGAGGTACAAATGCTACCACAACATTTGCATTTAAAACAACTGATGGCGGACTGACATGGTCAACAACCTTTACTCAGGCAGGAGGTTTTATAAATGCGATAAAACTATTCAATGGATTTCCGGTTTGCGGACTGCAGGGTGATCCGGTGGGTGGAAGATGGACACAGTTCATCAGTTTCGATTTCGGCAGCACTTGGGATTCAACAGGATTTTACAATCCTGCACCTCCGGGAGAAGCCGGATGGAATAATTCATTCTTCTGTGCAACACCAAGCTTTTTTTCATATTACGGAACCAACAATACAAAAATATATCAGCCGTTCGCGGATGGAACAACACTTTCATATCCGACACCCGGACTTGCATTCTCGACTGCTATCTGGGGAAATGCAAATGACAGATTAATGACCGGCTATGATATAATGTTGTTCACAACAAACGGAGGAATGAACTGGACAAATGTGAACGCTATTGGAATTGGTAATATATTTGGTATCTGCGGTGCCGGAAGTACCTGGTATTATACCAGGGGCACATCTGTTTATAAGTCGGTAAATGACGGAACAAACTGGACCAACGATCACACTGCAGCCGGGTCATATAACCACATGGTGAATTCGCCTTTAGGAAAATATTTATGGGCCGTGGCAGATAATGGCGGGATCTCAAGATATGAGTTTGAATCACCGTTACCGGTTGAACTTTCATCCTTCATCGCGACGATCACCGGAAGTAATGTTACATTGAACTGGAGCACATCACATGAAATTAACAATTCAGGATTTGATGTAGAAAGATCCGAGTTCAATGGTCAAAACACAGAATGGAATAAAATAGGATTTGTGAGAGGTAACGGAAATACATCCGTCAACAGTAATTATCAGTTCACCGACAGAGGTTTAACAAAGGGGAAATATAATTACAGGTTGAAGCAGATAGATCTTAATGGTAACTTTGAATATCATAATCTTGCTAATGAAGTAGTGATCGGATCTCCGGAAAAGTTCAGCTTGTCACAGAACTATCCTAATCCTTTCAATCCTTCTACAAAAATAAATTTTGATCTTCCTTACGACGCAAATGTGAATCTGAAAGTATTTGATATGACAGGAAGAGAAGTGATGACGCTGGTAAATGAATTCAGGGCGGCCGGATATTATACAGTTGGGTTCAATGCGAGTGCTCTTTCGACAGGAGTATTTATCTACAGAATATCCGCTGATGCTAATGGACAACGATTTACTTCTGAAAAGAGAATGGTGCTCATAAAGTAATTAAGAATTTGGAATTACGATTTAGGAATTAAAATTTTACTCCCGTACTCGAAGGTCACTCCGCTATTACCAAGGTATTTAATTACGCTTTACGCGGAAGACCCTGCGAGATCACGGGAGAGTTTCCCCCGAATACCTGTTAACGCTTAATATTGCTTCGTGTCGCGGTAATTACTTGTCCTCTCAGAGTAATCCCTCCTGCTGCCTGATACAACAATCAGTATTTTTACTCCCGGCTCGCTCTAAAATTTATGAGAACTTAAGAAGGAAAGTATCCCTCTCAATATCTAATATCCATTGTAACACCTGCGGAAATTTTCTAATTTAATGTCCAAATTATTGTAAATCCTCATCATTTGAAGTTTGTAAAATGAAATTATGCTGAAGAGCTCACTTCTCGAAATTATCCGGACATTTTCAAAAGACGAACTGAAAAGTTTTGAAGACTTCGTCAGGTCTCCTTACTTTAACAAAAATGAAAATGTAGAAAGACTATTTCTTGAAATTAAGAAATATATGCCTGACTTCATGAATGAGGATCTCGAAAAAGAAAAGATCTGGAGTAAACTATTTCCGGAAAAGTTATACAATTACGGAATACTGAAAAATCTGATATTTGATCTGGGCAAGCTTTGTGAAAATTTCCTGATCATCGAACATTCCAGGAACGATGAATTCAGAAACACTATTGATCTCATGACGTTATTATGCAACAGGGGAATATCAAAAGTACTCTTTTCAAAAATTGACGCGTTTGAAAAACGTCTTAAAACTATGGAACTGGCCGGCAGTAAATATCAGGCCGCAGATTATTATGATACACTTCATAAATTACAATCGATGAAAGCTTACAGCAACCGGTTGTTTGATCCTAAATCATCTTCTTATCAGGAAATAGTCAGTGCCGGGGAAAACTTTATTTATTCTTTTATGATAAGGCTTTATAAGCTATATAATAATATAGACGCGTTTAAAGATACCGATAATTACAAGAATGCCATTCTCATTTTCAATTTTCTTAAAGAACTGAACAAAAACTTCGGATCCAACATCTTAAGTAATAATGAAAATAAAACCGAAAGAGATCAAATTATCTTAAAATGTTTTTTTGATATGAACCTTGCATTGTATCCAGACGCGGCTGCCACAAATTATCAGGATTTCAGAAGATCATTCGACGATTGTATTGATCTTGTATCCAAAGCAGACTTACAGGATCTTTTGGTTTGCCTGTCTAATTCTTTGCGGGACAGATACTCTAAAGACCCGGGATCACAGATCAACATCCAGAAAGAAAAATTTTATATATTTAATTTAGAGATTGAAAAAGGCACCTATCTCAGATTGAATGTAGTGGATGAGAATGATTTTATTAATTATATGCTGATCGCATTTAGCTTAGGAGAGTTTGAAAGCATAGAAAAATTCTATAAAAAGATCTCTGATAAGATAGCTGAAGACAAAAAAATAAATATTGATTCATTGACTTCTGCCTACCTTGCTTTCGGGAAAAAAGAATTCAATGAGTCTCTGAAATATCTTTCAAAGATCACTCATGATTTTTTTGTCATGAAATATTACGTGAAGAATCTTGAGATCATGAATTATTACGAGCTGAATGACTTTGTTTCTTTCAGCTATCTTCTGGATTCATATAAACATTTTCTCTCCGGAAATAAATCAGTTATAGATCATCACAGGCAGGTTGCTGAAGGTTTTTTTAAAATTGTCAACAGGATGTTTAAAGTGAAGGAGTCATTCGGGAAATATGAATTTCAAAAGCTAAAAGATGATGCGAATGAGGTTCACTATTTGCAAAAAGGCTGGATCCATACCAAACTTGATGAGCTGGAGAAAGTTAACCGCAAAAGGTTGAAATGAATTTGGAAATATTTAAGTGAACAGCGTTAATCAGTTTATTGATTTGGAATTTTCTTTTTAAAAAGATTTTGGATCGACCTCACCTCAGCAACGGAAGTGACCGGCAAGCATCTGAGTTTTATTTCAAATTGATTTTAAAACTACACTTGGAATATGTATTTTACAAATGAATGAACCGATCTCCCGATCTATATCTTTCCCGGTGAATATTATCCGGTCCGTAGTTTATAATTCTTTTTAGAAAAAATTACTCAGACCATTTATTTAAAAAATTTCTTATTCCTTAACAATTAAAAAAAAATCAATGGCAAATGCGATCAACTGGTTTGAAATTCCTGCCTCAAATTTCGAAAGAGCGAAAACTTTTTATGAAACTGTTCTTGGTGTTAAAATGATGACGCCTTTCCCTGACATGAAATATGCAATTTTTCCTGCCGACATGGAAAAAGGTGAGGTGGGCGGCGGTCTTATTGAAGAAAAGGGATATGAATCTTCACAAAAAGGACCGCTTATTTATTTGAACGGCGGAGAGGATCTTTCAGCACCCCTTTCGAAAGTTGAAGCTGCGGGCGGTAAGATCATAGCTCCGAAAACTTCGATCGGCGCCAATGGTTTTATGGCACAATTTACAGACACTGAAGGCAATAGAATTGCTTTTCATTCTATGAAGTAATCAGATCTCGCGAGATGCGAAACGTAAAGATGCCAGATGTTACTAACTTCATAATTCTCGTTCCCCAATCTCTCCGATTGGGAACGGAATTCTTAATAAATCCCTGGTGACCTTCTAGTCTTAATGGTACATTATTCAACTCGTTCTCGAATTCATAACTCCGCCAAGTATCCTCAATTTTATTTTTACCTCCAAGTCTCTTAGACTCAAAGTTAAAAAGAATATTAATTTTTCTTTGATCCTTTGAGTCTTTGAGGTAAAAAAATTCATCACCCTTCGTACCTTAGTGGTAAAAAAATTCAACAAAGCGTTTCCCAACACCTTAAGTCATATCAAAACAAAATCATTTTCAGTAATTTTCCTCTCACCTACAAACCA
>JBDTLQ010000283.1:0-4837 GCA_039934715.1 Ignavibacteria bacterium
GCTGCACAAGGAGAAGATTATAAAGCGAAGCGATATAATTATCCTCCTTCATTAGTAAAGGATTTTTTTCAAGCAGCTCAACAAGATTTACACAATAAGTAAGAAGGTTTTTAAAATCCTTATTCGTAAAAAAATATAATGCCCTGATATTCAAATAAAAAGTTTTTGATAAAAAGGATGTGGCTTTATCCTCCGACTGAAGCAGCGGATGTTTGATGATCTCATTAAATTTTTTGAGCTCAGCCTTATCGCGGATCTCTCCCTGTTTTTTGCGGAGAAAATAGGATCTCATTGAAAGCTTCCAGTATTCATTTAAGTTACTGAGCTTATCGATCGCGTCATTATGCTCTTCATAAAATTCCAGAAGATCTTTTTCACTGCTGTCGGCATATGATAGCGTCCTTGCCAGAGTTTTTTCCCAGTCAAGAACCGCGAGTATCTGAGCATGTTTCTCATATGTGTACGCGATCTTCTTGGCCTTATCAAGAAGTTTCCTGCATTGCTTGTACAGTGATTTATCGTAAAGGATCTGAACATCACGAAGAATGTCAATGAGCTCGTTTAACTTTGATTTATCGGAATGATAAAGACGAAGGCTTTTAAGTATATTATTGTAGAGATAATTTTTTGCAACATGGAGCTGATTCAGGAATTTTTCTTTTTTGAAATGATTGCGGATCTCATTCTCGTCATATTCATCCTGTCTTTCAATGGCATCGAAGAGCTTTACATATTTGTTATTATCACTTCCTTTAATATGCATTGTAGCAAAGACCTTGAAGTATCTTTTCTCGGATTGGTCAAGGGATTTTATAAGCTGAAACAGGTCGTCTGTAACTTTCATTTATTGTTTGAGGTTATCAGAATGCTGCAAATATTAAAAGAATATCCTCCAATTGCAACCCTCTTTATGAAATTTGAATCCTACGGATAATAGAATTATTGTTTGGACATTTAACAACACTAACCATATTTTTGAATAAATTAATTAATCAACCTGTTATTAACTTCAATTCAAAAAAGTTAATTAATACCAAGGAGAAACCAAATTGAAAAGATTCATTTACTTAACAATTTTTTTAACGTTGATTTTCTGTGAAAGTTCTTTCTCACAGTCCATCAACGCTCCCAGTAACCTGGAGGCCGAATCGGAAGATTCACTATATCTTAAAGTCAAATGGGATGACAACTCTAACAACGAAGCCGGATTTTATATTGAAAGATCGTTGGATGATACCACCAATTGGGAAATCGTCGGCTCGACTTTGCAGAATTCAGAGATTTACTTTGACTACTGGGTGACACGCGGAAGAGTCTACTACTTCCGGGTGTACGCATATAACGGAAGTCTGAGATCGGGTTATTCAAACTCGGCTTCAACTGTTTTGTTGGGAGATCCAAGCATTATACCTGCTATACCTACAAATCTGGTAGTGACTGATATAACAATGAGCAGCATCACTATAAACTGGCAGGATAATTCGAATAATGAAGACGGATTCATTATCGCAAGGAAAAGAGAGATCGACTCTTTTTATCAATACATAGATACCGTCGCTGCTGACATTCTGACTTTCCAGGAAGTTGGTCTTACGCCTGATAATATCTATACCTATAAGATTTGCTCATACATAACTCGCGGGATTTCGGAATACAGCAATTCAGTTACAGCAAGGACGGAAAAAAATACAAGCGTGATAAATAATCTTTCACAGATCCCGGAGAAATTCAATCTGGGAAACAATTATCCCAATCCGTTCAACCCGACGACCAACATAAAATTCGGTATCTCTTCAAATTCCTTTGTAAAAATTACTATATATAATTCACTGGGAACCGAAGTGGAAAATTTAGTCAGTGAGTTTCTAGGTGCCGGATCATATTTAGTTACATGGAATGCTCACAATTATACCAGCGGAGTGTATTTCTACAGGCTTTCTGCGAACTATTCAGCTTCAGGATTGAAAGAGTACAATGAAGTAAAGAAAATGTTATTAATTAAATAATTGCAAGTTTTAAAAAAATCAAATAAATCAATGACAACAAAAACATCAAAAATCTGCCCGGTATTTATGGCATTATTTATTACAATGCTTACCGGAACATCATTTTCAACAACAATCAATGTAACTGTTCAAAATTTTTCATTCTCTCCCGCTAACGTCAACGCAGTTGTAGGAGATACAATCAAATGGAACTGGTCCAACGGAAGTCATACAACCACATGTGATGGCAGCAACGGAACAACACGCCCTTCGGGTGCAACTTCCTGGAATGCAGGTCTTAACAATGGTTCACCGTCTTTCAAATATGTTATCAGGGTTGCAGGAAATTATCATTACGTTTGCGAACCACATGCGCCGGATATGAACGGGAACATTACAGCAACTCCTTCGGCAATAATAACGCTGACAGAGCTGGTTAATAGTTATGAGCTCTCACAAAATTATCCGAATCCGTTCAACCCGACAACAAACATAAAGTTTTCAATTCAGAATTCTTCCAATGTAAAGTTGAAAATTTTCAACAGTGTCGGGATGGAAGTTGAAACTTTAGTGAATCAAACATTAAATGCCGGAACATACAGAGTTGATTGGAATGCCGTTAATTTTCCAAGTGGTTTATATTATTACAGAATAGAATCATCTGATTTTGTTCAGACAAGAAAAATGCTTTTAATAAAATAGATTAAAATAGAGCGGCTTGTTAAACTTGCTTGAATTTTTAAGAATAAAAAAGTATTTATTACGTAAAGCTTTAATAAAGAATTTTAAATATAATTAATAATGACAAAAGAAAATTTTAACAGAAGAGACTTTTTAAAGACTTCTTTAAAAAGTATAGCAATAGGTTCACTGGCTTTAAGTTCAATTGATGTAAAAAAATTGCTTGCTGAAGCCGAGCGTTCACCTTCATCGGTTTCAAAAGTGATAAATCTTTCCGAATACCCTGCGCTTGGAAGTGTCGGAGGTAACGCTGAAATCGGTAAAGCAATGGTGTTCAGAACCGGAGAATCTAAATTCATGACTATAAGTACTGTATGTACTCACAAAAAGTGTGAAGTTGATTTTGACGGCAGCGGATTTGAGTGCCCGTGTCACGGATCAACCTTTACTAAAACAGGAAAAGTTACAAACGGGCCGGCTACAAAAAATCTGAAAAGTTATAAGACCACTTATAATGCAGACGAAAATACAATAACTATTAATATGTAATTGGTAAAATAAAAATGTAACAACACATTATTTTACTCCTTGGGATCCGGGTTCCTTAAAAGAATCCGGATTTTTTTTGTTCAATATTTGTGACTTAAAATTCACAATCCATCCAAAAGTTTCACAGAAATGAATTATTTTACCTTCCCGGAATTATAAAAACCTCAAAATTTGACTTAAATGGGTCAATTAAAGATGGCACATACATTGTGAAGTAATGGACATTACATGAGTTTAATAATTAAAAACTAAGGAGCTAAGAAACATGAATGTGATCAAATTCAGAAAAGATTCAGATTTACTTAACAACACTTTTAAAACTATTCTAAACACCCCATTATTTCAAAACCTGGAAAATTTTAATCCCGCTTTTAATTACACTCCAAAAGTAAGGATCAGTGAAGATAGAGATAATTTTCGAATTAGTATAGAATTACCCGGACTGTCTAAAGAAGATGTAAAGTTATCGGTAGAAAATTTTGTGTTAAGTGTTAGTGGAACTAAAAAACAGGAAGAGGGAAAGGAAGACACAACTATAGTCGTCAATGAGATTCATTATGGTGAGTTCAGCAGAGATTTTAATTTGTCGAAAGATATAAAGATAGAAGCCATCGATGCGGAATTCAAGGATGGTATTTTAAATATAACACTTCCGAAATTTGAAGAGGCGAAACCTGTCGTTAAAGAAATTAACATAAAGTAAATCTGAAAATATTTAATCCGTTGAGGGTGAGGATCGTCTCACCCTTTATTTATTAATCTGAGATGCATTAGTTATTATTAACTTCTGCATTTATTTTATTTTTAAGAAAGGAATAAAAAAATTATGGGTAAAATTATCGGAATCGATCTCGGTACAACGAATTCCTGTGTTGCAGTGATGGAAGGAAACGACCCGGTTGTTATCCCGAATGCAGAAGGATCCAGAACAACACCGTCTGTTGTCGCTTTTACAAAAAACGGCGACCGTCTGGTTGGTGAGCCGGCCAAAAGACAAGCAGTAACCAATCCGCAAAACACTATCTTCTCAATAAAAAGATTTATGGGAAGAAGATATGATGAAGTACTGGAAGAGATCAAGAAGGTTCCTTACAAAATCATTAAAGGAGAGAATGACACTGTGAGAGTTGAAACAGAAGTTACAGGGCAAACGAGGGTTTATTCTCCGCCGGAAATTTCTGCCATGATACTTCAAAAGATGAAAAAGACTGCAGAAGATTATCTTGGTCAGCCTGTGACCGAAGCGGTCATAACTGTTCCTGCATACTTTAACGATTCACAAAGACAGGCAACAAAAGATGCCGGTCAGATCGCGGGTCTTGATGTAAAGAGAATTATCAATGAACCTACTGCTGCTGCGCTTGCATACGGTCTCGACAGAAAAAAAGCAAACGAGAAAGTTGCGGTATATGATCTTGGAGGCGGAACGTTTGATATTTCAATACTGGAGCTGGGCGATGGCGTATTTGAAGTTAAATCAACAAACGGTGACGGACACTTAGGCGGTGATGACTTTGATCAGAGACTGATCGATTACCTTGCTGACGAGTTTAAGAAAAAAGAAGGTATCGATCTCAGAAAAGATCCTATGGCTTTACAAAGACTGAAAGAGGCTGCTGAGA
>JBDTLQ010000284.1:0-4836 GCA_039934715.1 Ignavibacteria bacterium
TCCATGATTGACAGCAGGAAATAGTTGTATTTATTTTCAATCTCCGCCTTCTTTGACTTCTCGATAAGTTTCTTGTCAAGATCAAACTGAAGCTTCATTTCGGTCAGAAAAAGTTTGTCTTCATAATAATTGGCTAACTTATATTTCTCTCCTTCAATTAGTTTTTCAAAACTATCAAGCTTCTCATTGAAATGCTTCCCGATTCCCCTTAGATATAATTCGCTGATCAGGTGTGTATGAGTACTATTTGAAGAATTATAATGCAGGTAACTTAAAAATCTTTCAGCCATTATATTCAAATCGGAAAGAATATTCCTGAGGTAAGTTTCCTTTGATCCTTTTTTGCCGAATAATTTTCTGCTTAATTTGTCCTTAGAAAGATCTTCATTATTGTATCCGGGATGATATGGTTTTAAACAATCGAAAAGTTTTATGATCCGATTGTTCTTATTAAGGAATGGGGACTTAAGATATTCTTCAAATAATTTCAGCTCCGTGTCTGAAAATGTTTTTAATATGTCTGTTACTTTGCTGTTCAGCATGTTGAAATTTCTTTTGAAAAACTTACCGGGCTCAATCTCAAGCTACAATTTTAAAAAAATTTCTTTGTATGGAAATAAATAAATGTATTAATTTTGAATACTTTGAATGGAGAATAAAATTATTCAAAAGAGCAAGTAAAAGAAACATAGTTCTTTTTTTAAAATTAGAAATACTTTAGCAAATATAAATACCCCAATGAAAAATACTTATATCCTGAAAAGCTTAATAGTAATTGTAATGATGCTCTTTTCTTTGACAGCAGATTCACAAACTCCGTACGGACTTGCAAACCCGAATTCAAATAAAAATACTAATCGGCGCATTCCTGAAAGAGATCCCTCTACTGATATTCTGCAGCAAAAAATTTTTACCGGGGAAGCAGACTATGATTCTTTCGGGACCTCTGTTTCCTCTGCAGGGGATGTGAATGGTGACGGCACTGATGATCTGATAATTGGCGCACTTCGAAGTGCATCAGGCTCGGGTACCGGCAGAGTATATTTCTATATAGGAGGACCAAACATGGAAACCTCTTATATTACTTATGTTTCGGGTGAAGCAAGTGATAATTATTTTGGCAGCTCTGTTTCCTCGGCGGGAGATGTTAATAATGACGGATATGATGACATTATCATCGGAGCATTTGGATATGGTTCGGGTACAGGCAGAGCGTACATTTATTACGGCGGCGAGTTTCTGGATAACGTTGCCGATGTAGTGATGACTGGAGAAGCGAATACTTCTTTCGGATATTCCGTCTCAAAGGCAGGTGATGTTAACAATGACGGTTACGATGATGTGATAGTTTCCGGCGACGCGTATAATTTCAATACAGGGAAAGCATACATTTTTTTTGGAGGTGCAGCAATGAACAATGTCGCGGATGTTACTATGACAGGTGAAGCTGCATTTGATTATTTTGGACGTTCAGTTTCAGAAGCAGGAGACGTTAACGGAGACGGATATGACGATGTGATCATTGGAGCACGCGGATTTAGTTCAAATACCGGAAGAGCATATTTGTATTACGGAGGTACAATAATGAATAATGTTGCTGATGTAATAATGACAGGTGAAGCTGCCGGAAATTATTTTGGATATTCAGTTTCAGGATCGGGAAATCAGAATGGTGACGGATATTCTGATGTCATCGTGGGAGCTGTCGGGTACGGATCAAACACAGGAAGAGCTTATGTTTTCTATGGAAGCGCTGTGATGAATAATGCCGCGGATGTTATTTTGACCGGAGATACAGTGAACAGTTATTTTGGAAACTCAGTCTCGGGAGAAGGAGATGTCAATGGTGACGGATACTCAGATGTTGTTGCAGGCGCACCGGAATACAGAAGCACAACAGGAAAAGCATTTGTATTTTTCGGAGCAGCTGTCATGAACGATGTTCCTGATATGACAATGACAGGTGAAGGATCTACTAATTATCTCGGGTATTCGGTTTCTGCTTCAGGCGATCTTAATGACGATGGAAAAGCAGACATAATTATCGGCGCTCCATGGCACAGTGCATTCAAGGGAAAGGCATATGTCTATTCTATTGTTTCGCGTTACTGGACTACTCAATCACCGATGCCTTTTGAAAAAGATCTGGGGACAGCGGTCGGGTATTCAAGAAATGATACGGGATGGATCTATACATGGGGCGGGGAGCCGAGTTCTTCATTACTACACAGGTTTAACATGAGAACAAATGTCTGGGATGCAAAAATTGTAATGCTTTCCAGTAACCGCCTCGGCTCTGCCATATTGAAAGATTCAATTTACAGCATTGGCGGTTCTATCAACGATCCTAATTATATTCCTTACTTCTTAAAGTATGATATAAATGGCGACTCATGGGAGTTCAAGGCAAGCCTTCCGGGTAATCTTGGATGGGGCAGAGGTGCCGGATATCAGGACAGTCTTATATATGTTGCGGGAGGACATACCGGATCAACCGTATTATCACAGGTACTCCTTTATAATGCTAAAACAAATTCATGGAGGACGGCCACTCCAATGCCTGAGGCAAGGTTCGGAGGTGGCTTTGCAATTTCAGGAGATACGCTTGTGTATGTTGACGGACATGATGGTTTCTTTTTAAAGAATAGTGTTTTCAGAGGCGTGATCAATCAGACTAACAGAAGCATCATCACATGGTCAAGCGGAGCACCTCCGAATTTCTCGATGTTCCGGTTTGATGCTCACAGCTGGGGAAATAGAGGAATAATAATTACTGGCGGAAGCACTTCACTTAGTTATACGGATGTAAGTACTTTATGCAAAGTTTATAGTCCGGGTTCGGATACCTGGAAAACACAGCCCGGTAAAACCTTACCTATTACAGCAGGACAAAGTGCGGTTGCTGTCAGTAACTCAGCGTTAAGATTAGTAGCGGCCGGCGGCTATGACGGAACAGCCACGACTGATGTTACTGAAATGTTCACAGATTCTTCAGTGAGCTTCAATACTCCGGTAAATATAAATTTAATACTGGAAGGGTTTTACAATCCCGTTTCAAACAGGCTCAGTCTGCGTGATACAGTTATAGCATACCTGAGAAATATTATTTCTCCTTATGCAGTTGTTGATTCTGCAAAAGGAGTAATGGACTCTTTAGAATTCAGCAGTCAGTTTTATTTCAACAATGCTTCAACCGGCAACTACTACATTGTTATCAAACACAGAAATTGTATTGATACATGGAGCAGGTCAGGCGGTGAAACAATTATAAGAGGAAGCCGGAAAAATTATGACTTTACAACTGCCTTAACTCAGGCTTACGGAAATAATATGATATTAAAGGGAACAAAGTACTGTGTCTATAGCGGCGATGTGAACAGAGACGGGCTCGTTAATCTTACCGATATATTAAATGTTTATAACAGCTCCACTAATTTTCAAACAGGCTATGTGAATGCGGATGTAACCGGTGATAAAGTTGTCAATCTGAGCGACCTGACTTTGATATATAATAACGCTACTAAGTTTGTGAGTGTGAAAAAGCCTTAGAATGTATTTAGTATTTAGCACAGATAAAATAGTCGGCCATCAACTAATATCGATCGGGAATGATTTGAAATAGAGTAATTTGGTTTTACAAACCTGAATTTCTCCAAACTATCATTATAATTATAAAAATGTAAATTTCTTACAATATCTTGACTTTATAAATTAATATCTCTAATTTCGTAAAAATATTATTATACTTTATAGTAGATTATTTACACACTTCGAGCATCTTATCTGTAATAAGTAGATATTAGTAACTAAATTATTCACTCATTCGAAAAATTCTTATAATTAAGTTATTTAATTTAAATCAAACTTATTAAGTAAAAGGAAGGAGGTTATATGAAATTCATTTTCCCTTATCCTTCATAACGGATCCAAAGCACACATTCACCGGTAATTTATTTATTGGTTATACAATTCTATTCCCTAAAATCTAAATTTATTAATTTTAAAAAAAAATAATCATGAAAAAGATTTTCGCGTTATTTTTAATGTTAATTACAGTGGGTTTATTCCAAACATCCTCTGCACAAATAAATCTTGCTCCGGATGATCATTCAATTTTAGTTCTGGGACCGACCACATCAGGTGGTCTGGGAAGCCCTGAAGGTTTAGCTGCTGCAAAAGCAGGGCTTGACAATTACGGTGTTGCTTATACAGTTGTAGTTGTTCCAAGCTGGTTAGGATTTACAGCAGTTGATTTTGCGAGTTACAGAGCAATTGTTATCGGTGACCCTACATGTCACGTTGGAAATGCCGACATCATCAGTGCTGAAGCAACGACAAACATCTGGGGACCTGTTGTAAACGCTTCCGGCGGTAATGTCGTTATGATCGGTACAGACCCAACATTCCACTATAGTCAGGGTGGAGATTCATTGATCTATGGAAGCATGCGTTTTGTTGTATCAGATGATCCGGGAAAAACCAAAACAGGTGCTTATCTTTGCCTCAGCTGTTATTATAATAGCTATTGCGTACCTACAGATGTAATCCTTCTTGACGGACTTGAATCAGCCGGGCAAAACTTCCAAATGACCGGTGGCTGCACGATCGGTTGTTATGATAACATTCACAAAACTGCAAATCACCCTGCACTTGTAAACGTAACTGATGCTACACTCGGACCATGGGGCTGCTCAGTTCACGAAATTTTCAATGACTGGGACAAATTAAATTATGACGTTCTTGCAATCGGTTTAGGATTAGACAGTAGCTATATCGCACCGGATGGAACAGTCGGATCACCTTACATATTAGCAAGAGGTGCTGCTGTTATCAGTG
>JBDTLQ010000285.1:0-4836 GCA_039934715.1 Ignavibacteria bacterium
CGCCATACAGAGGTCCGAGTCCCGGACCAAAGCCTTCTATCTCAGCAACGTTAGCTCCCGTTGTTGTATTTATTCCTGATCTGCCTAATATTATTATGCCTCCCCAGTCACCGGCTCTCCTTGTTCCCGCCGGACGCTGGCTTGTAAAAACAACGGGAGCATTGGGTGTTCCGTTTGCGAAGATCTTTCCTCCGCGTTCAATTATTAATGTACCTTTGCTGTTAAACTCTCCAATGATCACGGTACCGGCAGGAATGACAATTGTCGCTCCGTCCTTTACGTAGTTAAAACCTTTCATAAGATATTTTGTGGTTTTTACGAGTACAAGGTTACTGGTGATGTTTGAAGAGTTAAGTGTTGTAGAATCTACCTGCTGTGCTGTAGAATTTTTTGAGAATGAGATCATTAAAGCAATTAGAGTGATAGAAAAAAATATTCGCATTTCGGTTATCTCCTTTAGATTTAGTTTGATTTTTATATTTACAAAAATACTTTATCAATATGACCTTCAGGTTAGGGTTTTGTAATCATTGTTAAAGAAGTGTTATGAAAAGGTAAAATCGAAGGATCATATTTTGTAAGAGGTTAGTTTTTCTATTTGCACAGGACTCCCAGCCGTTCCTATTATATCTAGGCATAAGTTACAAGAAGTTACAAGCCTAAAACAGTTTTTATCATTGCATTAAAAGTGATTTGAATTTAAATTGTCCCACTCCTTTCACATAAGAAAATTTGACAGACATTCAATTAATGTTGTCCGGACTAATATCCTGACAATTTATTAAAGGTTTGTGCCGGGATGGAAATCCAGGTATCACAAAAAATTAAAATATTTATCTCCAAATGGGGGGAGAAACAAATTATTAAAACAGAAAGGGGATGGTATGTTTATCAGCATAGTAGAGGGTTTATGAATACCAAATAAAATAAAGTTTGTTTCTGTCTAACTTTGTACTCAAATTAATCCAAAAATGAAAACACAATATTGTAAGCTAGCCGTAATTATTTTTTTACTTCAATTGTCTTCTTTGACTTTTGCCCAGGAACAACCAATAGAAAATTCATTGCAGAAAACAAAGTTTGCACTGCTGGTAAATGGCGGTTACAATTTTTCCGGACACTCCTTTGAAGCTGTTGTGTTTGGCCTGAAATACCATTTAACAAATCGGTCAGCGCTTAGGTTAAATATCGGTTATAGTTTTTCGGGAAACAGATACGGAGGGAAACATCATCACGGAGACACTATTGGTAGTATGGATAATTTCAGACATGAAGGTCATTCCGGTAATAATGAAAAATACTTTGCTTCAGTACAGTATATGTTTTATCCAAAACCAATGAAGATCATAAATACTTTTTTCGGATTAGGTCCCAGGTTTGGATTCGGTTCATCTCATTCTATGCACCCGGAGAATCCGGAAGAGTTAATGGGTGATGAACACAGGCATGGAAACAGACCCTGGTCAATTGGTTTGTCCGGTGTATTCGGCGCGGAATGGTTTGCAACAAAAAGTCTGAGTCTGTCTGCTGAATATGCAGCTGCATACAGCTATCAGGAAATGGATGATCATCATCCGGATCAAAATGAGATCGATCATAATGGTCCGCATGGAAATGAAACTTCGAAATTCAGGTTCACCGACTTATCCGCCAGAATCGGATTATCGTTATATTTCGACAACCCTTTTTAACAGAAAGAGTTTTTCTAATCCAAACAAGAATATCGGAGTTTTTATTTGTCATTTGTAATTTGACATTTGAAATTACTCTTGTTTGATATTCTTTCAAAGAATGTATGCATAGTACTTTTATTCAATATGTTTATCTGATCCTGATAATTCTTGCGCTGGTCATGCTGGCAAATAAGCTTCGTGTTGCATATCCCATCGTACTTGTCCTTGGAGGTTTGGCGCTTAGTTTTACTACAGCGTTTTCAAATATTAAAATTGATCCGGAGCTGGTTTTTTTTATTTTCCTTCCTCCTCTTCTATATGAAGCGGCATGGCATGTATCCTGGAAAGAATTCTGGAAATGGCGTCGGGCGATCAGCGGTTTTGCTTTTCCCATCGTCATCATTACTTCATGTGTGATCGCATTTGTATCAAACGAACTCATCCCGGGTTTTACGTTAGCGCTGGGCTTTCTTCTTGGAGGAATTATTTCTCCTCCCGACGCCGTTTCTTCCACCACTATAATGCGCCGCGTTGATATTCCTAAATCGCTGGTAAGTATTGCCGAAGGCGAAAGCCTGCTCAATGACGCTTCGTCACTTATCGTGTATCGCTTCGCACTTGCAGCAATCATAACAGGCCAGTTTTATTTTCAGGAGGCAGCAGTCACTTTTATTCTGGTCATAGTATTAGGAATAGTTGCAGGTCTTTTAGTGGGAACCATTTTCTACGCAATACACCGGTGGCTGCCCACAACAACCAGCATAGAGATTGTTTTAACTTTCGTAACCCCTTACTGCATGTATTATTTTGCGGAGTACTTTCATGTTTCAGGTGTTCTCGCCGTAGTAAGCGGCGGACTTTTTTTATCCGGCCGGCGGCAGGAAATGCTAACATACAGGAGCCGGATCGAAGGAGTGAACGTATGGAGTAATCTGGTCTTCGTCCTGAACGGCTTGGTCTTTTTACTCATCGGACTTCAATTACCATCCATTACAGAACAGCTTGGCAACACAGGTTTAAGAAACGCGATATGGTATGGACTTGTCATCTCCTTTGTTCTTATAATTACACGGATCCTCAGCACATTAGGAACTTCAGTATTCACAAGGATCATGAGTAAATTTGTTACGGTAGCGGATGCTAATCCCGGATGGAGAGGTCCGCTGGTCTTTGGCTGGGCCGGAATGCGTGGTGTAGTTTCCCTTGCAGCCGCACTTTCAATACCGCTCCTTATTAATGAAGGACAACCTTTTCCATTCAGGAGCCTTATCCTATTCATTACTTTTATCGTCATTCTGGTGACGCTCGTTTTTCAGGGATTGACTCTTCCCTGGTTGATCCGAAAGGTAAAGCCGGAGGATAAATATTCCGTGATATCCGAACAAAAGCAGGAGATTATCATTCAAAAAAAGATCGCTCACACTTCACTTCAATTTCTTGAAGAAAAATATCCGGAGGAAAAGCTGAGTAATGAACATTTAAGTAATTTGTTCGCAAGGCTGCAGCTCGATATGAATTTTTTCAATCATGAACTTGAAGAAATAAACGATGCAAAGGAAAACTCATTAAAAAGATTTCAAACTGTTTACCTCGAAATGCTTGAACGGCAGCGTGAATTTCTTAAAGCAATTAATCACCGTGCTGAATTTGATGAAGACCTGATAAGAAAATATCTTTCTTTGATTGACATGGAAGAATTTAAAATACATGAAAAAAAATTTGAAGAATAATCCATCACTTCAAAAATAAACTTCAGTAGTGAGTAGTGAGTACTGAATAGTTATTGAGACAACAACGACTGCAGAAATCTAAAATACTTCAAATCTAAGATCCCCGCTCCGCCCTCTCGGAGCCTGCCTCGCGGCAAGGCGGGCGAGGCGAGCAAAATCTAAAATCAAAAAGATTCCAAATCCGAAATCCCCAATTCCAAATTCCAGTCAGCGGTCAACCTGCTTTTGCATGCGTTCGGGATATCGTTCTCCCTGAACTTTAATTTTTGAAGAGGCTTCATTTATCTCACTAAGTTCATCAGGAGTGAATTTAATCTGAGTCGCGGCAATATTTTCCACCAGACGATTCAGCTTTGTTGTGCCCGGGATCGGAACGATCCACGGTTTTTGTGCAAGCAGCCACGCGAGCGCGATCTGAGCCGGAGTAGCGTTCTTCTTTTTTGCAATTTGATCCAGCAGTTCGATCACTGATTGATTGGTCTTTCGCGCCTCCGCTGAAAAGCGCGGAAGATTGTTGCGGAAGTCTTTGCTGTCGAAGGTTGTGTTCTCGTCTATCTTTCCGGTAAGAAATCCTCTTCCGAGCGGACTGAACGGAACAAAACCGATCCCGAGCTCTTCGAGTACCGGCAGCACTTCGGTTTCAGGCTCTCTCCACCAAAGGGAGTATTCACTCTGAAGTGCTGTCACGTGCTGAACTGCATGTGCCTTTCGAATAGTTTTAACTCCAGCTTCCGATAGACCAAAGTATTTTACCTTTCCTTCACTGATCATATCTTTCACCGCGCCCGCCACATCTTCGATCGGAACATTCGGATCAACACGATGCTGATACAACAGGTCAATGACATCGGTCCTCAATCTTTTCAGAGATCCTTCAACCGCTTCTTTAATATGCTCGGGCCGGCTGTCGAGATCACTTCTTTTTGAAAAGTCTTCCGAAGTAGGATTGAAACCGAACTTCGTCGCGATCGCAACCTTTCCTTTAAATGGAACAAGTGCTTCACCGACCAGCTCTTCATTTGTAAATGGTCCGTAAATTTCTGCCGTATCAAAAAGTGTAATACCTTTTTCAACTGCTGAATGAATAAGCGAGATCATTTCCTTTTTGTCCGAAGGAGGACCGTAGCCATGACTCATTCCCATACAGCCAAGTCCGAGTGCGGATACTTCAAGACCGCTGTTGCCAAGTTTTCTCTTTTCCATTATTATGTTTTTATTATTAGACAATAATTTAATCAATGTTAAACTTTCTTTCCATAGGTTAATCAGGCGAAGATTATATAATATTACACATCCGTCCAAAACGATTAAAATAATTATTGTAACTTTAAAGCTATTTTAAAAACGATTTAATAAAAATTATTCTAACTTTTAAAGGTAGACAAGTTTACTGTTCTTTCTTTTGAAAGATCAAAAGAAAGAACCAAAGAAAA
>JBDTLQ010000286.1:0-4798 GCA_039934715.1 Ignavibacteria bacterium
AGTGTCAATCCTGACTCTCGCGACAAGATTAAGTTTAGGATACTGAAAAGAATTGATCGAACTGAGATCCACATTTCCGCTAGTTGTTAGATTTGAAAGAAGCAAAGTCTGACCTTCATTTTTGTCTATACCGTAAACATCGAACTTTATACTGTTTCCCGGAAGCAATGTATTTTGCCATGAGAAATTATTCCAGTTGTTTGCAGGACCGATGTTATATGTAACACTACCGCTGTTATTTTTGAATGTCTTATTCTGAGAACTTACGGAAGGTATCCACGCATTTATGTACCGGTGAATATCTTCGCTGACCTGTGCCTGTGTTGCATTCAGGCTTCCAATGAAACTCCATGTGTCAAAAAATCCTATTCTGAAATTCTGTATCTGAGTGCTTCCGAACTGATTGAACTTTGCTATGGTCGCGGCGTTAAGCAGGAATGTCGGACCGACGTAAGCAGCATTTAGTCCCATGAGATAATGTGTCGAATCAAAGGTATTCAGGAAATTAAGTATTGAGTCACTTGAAGTTCCTGTAAGCATCTTGAAATTTTTGAACTGTACTAATACACCGTCAACTTTCCTTACCTTCAGAAGATTCAACCCTGTATTGCTGCCGGCATCCATGTGAATGCTTTTATCGAGCATATTAAAGTATGAAGCTTCCGATCCGTTGCTGCCGAGTGAACGAACATACAGATTTCCTGTATATTCATTCAGCTTAATACCTGAGGTACTGTAATTGACGTTATTAAGATCGCCTTCAAAATATTGCTCTCTTTTATTTTTATAAACTATCGCGTTTGTATCCGTTAAGATGCTTTCCCTTTCATCAGTTAACATATTGTTATATCTGAATGTCTGATATGATGACCATCCGCTGCTGTCATAGTTAACAATTGCATTGGTTCTCCAGTAATACAACACATTTGAATCAAGACGCGGGATCGCGGCGTTGAATTTTGTTGCAACACCTGTAATATTGTTGTTAAAAAAGGTCTGCTTTAAAGGTGAATTAAAATTCTTAGTAGAATCAAATTCAAGGAGCACGGTAATTTTATTTGCCACTGTATTTATGAAGGGATTCAACGCAACAAACTGCACGCTGTCCGTTTTTATAACAGAATTATTGACAGGCTTCATTGGAACAAACCCGAAACTATTCGTTGAGATATTGAACAGCAGGACATTATTGGATTTATTTTCATTCTTATTGTTATTCAGATTATCGAGCGATAAATTGAAGTAATAAACTCCCGGCTCATTGAATTTCAAATTGTATTTGATTGAATCGGAATACCTAAAGTTTTTAAGCGTAGTATCTTTTGTTAAAACTTTTTTAGAATGCGTACTGATATCGAGTGTTATGCTGCATGAATCGGAATAAAGTCCATAGTTCTTTGGATATATTGTAAGTGTAATTGGTTCACCTACTGATGGCTGGCTCTTAGAAAATTTATAGTCTGCGCTGGTGATAGAATATTCCGGATTTTTCGGCAGCACTAATCTTGCTGCAGGATCACCCTGAAGCGTGTAACAATTTATTGTATGTCTGGCAGCGAAGTCGGAAGAATCACCTTTAAATTTATTAATAGCATATGAAAATACATCACCAATCCTCCTGATAGTATCTTTTGCAATGCCGTAGTACATCCATCGGTTAAGCTTAAGCTGGGAAAATACAAATCCCCAGCCGGCAGTACCGACAAATCCAATGGCTCCGCGGTTTTGCAGGGTCATGAATTTTTCACCGAATTGTTTTGCATTTGGATCCCCGACCTTTCCGGTATAACAGGTCATGCTGAATACAAGTGGAAATTTACCGTTATAATTACTAAGCACGTTCGGATCAGCCATTCCCAATTCCCAGTCCTGACTTCCCGCATGTCCCATAAAATTTATTGTAACAGTTCCGCGGTTTATCTGGTTTTTTATTGAGTCTGCATAATTAAAAGTTACTGCTCCGTTAAGGTCATTCCTGAATATCTGAACCGGGTTTCCTGAAAGGGGGTTTGGTATTATATATGGATTGATAAGCGAATCTATATTCAAAGATGTTAATGATTGCTGATCAGCTGTGTCATACCCTCCGGCAATAAATGTATAGTACTTCCACCAGTCAGCAGGCGGCTGAGTTTCATAGGTTATAATATTATCAACGATCGCCTGAGCATCAGCTGTTGTATATGCAGGGAGCCTTCCGATAGAAATATGATTATAATAAGTGAATCCACCGGTATTAATGTTTGAATAATAATTGTCTGAAGAAGGATTCCCTCTCACCGGAATCAGATTTTTTTCGAGGGTTGTCCCGGCTCCATTTTTTTTTGGGTCAAGTGATCCTCTTCCAAACAGGCACAGGTATTTTATTCTAGGTGTCTGCCATGTTGAATACACATGCCTTACAAAATTTCTAATTGCCACTGCATCTTCTAAGCCGTAATTGAAAATATCATATATGTTTGTGATTTCGGCCATCGTAACCCTGAAATTATCATGGCTCTCTCTGTAATTTTTTAATTGTACTGCCTGGGTGGCAAATAACGAATTATAGATAAGCAAATAATCAGTGCCGTTTGTATTCGAGACGTAGTCGGGAACCTGTTTCTGAATAATGCGTAAAGGTTTTTTGGTAATGTTTTGATTGATTACTTCGAACTTGCTGTTTCTTTTTCCTGAAAAGAATAATGTATCTGCGTTTAAAGTGAAGCTGCTTATTTTGATACCATTTGCCACATCATAGATGAAGAGAGGATTTGAAATATTATAAGATGACAAACTGAATTTGGCTGAGGTCGTATCTGTACCGGTAAGTGAAAACGCGGCACGGTTGTTTCTGAACTTGTAAATTTTAGGATACTGGATCTCCATAAAATCTATGAACATATAACCGTCAAATCCTCCATTGGATGTATATGTAGCTGTCGCGGAGTTCACCGATGATGATGACAGCAATGAACTGGAAAAAGTAATTGTAGTATCTATCCTCATGTAATCATTCTTCGTGATGGTTGCGATTACAGTGCTGTTTATCTTGATTTGCACTGTATGCTCATTCGGAATTGATGTGGAAATATTTTGCGGGTAAGCAAATATTTTCAGTGTGGCATTCTGCGGAGTTGTATATAATAACGGAAGAGAAAATGTATCCGAGACAGATTGTGTGTTCCCGATAAGATTCCAGTACCATGTTTCTCCAAGAAATTTCTCATTTGTAAAATCCCGGAAATCATTGCCGTTCTTATACTCCCCTATCCAGTAGATCTTATCTTTTTCAAGGTGTACCATATCGTAAAAGTACGGCTGCGGAAAAAGGCTCGAAGTGGAGTATGTAGAGTTCTGCATTCTCAATCCGTTTGCTCCGCCCCAATCGATCCAGTATACATTGGTATCTGAATAAAAATTAAAATACTCGTTGGTAACATATGCTACTATATTTGACTCAGTATATGTGTTTGTCAATCCTCCGTAATTCCTTGTGCCGTAAAAATCCAAAAAATCCGCAGCGTCAAAGGTTCCATCCTGCTCACCTTCAAAATAGACAGGCAGTTCTACTCCTTTATTATACACTTTCACAGTTCTAGGATCAACTATCGCAGGATTGACCCCGGCTGCGGTAAAATCAGTTCTTGCGATCCTGTAAATACCGTCATCCGCTATGTACATTTTAAGATACGGTTTATTCGGAGTTATCCAGCTGTAATTCTGAGCCTGCGAAAAATTTGAAATGAAAATAACAACAGTAAAGGTAAGAATCGCTTTCAGCATATTTTATTTTTAATCTAAGTTAAAAAAATTAACGCGCTTATGTAATATAAAATTTCTGTTCAAAAATATAAATAATTTAAAATTCATTCAAAATAAACCTAATGTGCAATTCAACAGATATAAAGCAATAAACGTAAGGGAACAAACAATGGATCGAATTATACAGAAATTAAAAATGAAAGATCTAATTAAAAATCACTGAGAAAAAAAATTTAACTCATGTAAGTGATATTTCAATTAAATTTAAAAAGGTAGGGATTTATTCAAATTGTCTTCTCAAAAATTTTAATATAAAATATATAAAATAAATTAAAGTATCTATATCTTTTATTTTTAAAAAAAACCCCCGCTTGGTTCACAAACAGGGATTCTATCCTAACAATGCTCTGTAATTTCATTGAAGCTTTAACGAGAAGCATCTTGTTTGTTTTTGATATTGATTCTGATCCGCTGCTGAATTCTATTTTATTATAATAAAGATGGTTTGATAAATTGGCAGAATTATAAACACTGAAAAATAATTAAGTTTAAGTGATCATAATAAAAGTTGGAAAACTTATCCTGATCATGTAAATATACTTAATTGATTCTCTGATAATTTATTTTTAATAAGTAGAAGATGCAGCTTGGATTACCGATGTGTTTTGGAAAGTAACTTTTAATTTTTTCATAAAAAAAAGAACCCCCGCTCGTTTTCACAAACAGGGGTTCTGATACAACTAATCTTTCTAAGCTTCCTCTTCTTATTTTACAAGAAGCATTTTGTTTACTTTAAATACTGATTCTGATCCGTTGTTGAATTCTACTTTGTAGAAGTAAATTCCGCTGGACAGATTTGAAGCATTAAAGTTTATTGAATAGTATCCGGAAACTTTGAATCCATCAGCTAATGTAGCAACAAGCTTACCGCTGTTGTCATAAACTGTCAGCTTAACATTTCCATCTTTCGGAAGTGCGAAGTCGATCTTTGTTGATGGGTTGAATGGGTTCGGATAGTTCTGCTTTACTGTGAATTGTGTAGGTATTCCAACCA
>JBDTLQ010000287.1:0-4788 GCA_039934715.1 Ignavibacteria bacterium
TTTGTAATGATATTAAACTAATTATAAGTTTTTTAATTTAATTTGGACACTAATGGTTGATATCAGTTTTTTGTATAAATAAATGTAAGTGATTAAAATGTTATACATTTCATATTGAAAAGTTTTTCCAAATGAAGTAAGTTAATTCAAATGACCGGGTATAATCACAAAATAATTTTCCACATTGATATGGACGCTTTTTTTGCTTCCTGTGAAGAAGCTATAAATCCGTCCTTAAGATCCAAACCTCTGGTAGTCGGCGGCACGAAGGAGGACAGCCGCGGAATTGTCTCATGCCCTAATTATCTTGCGCGCGCGAAAGGAGTCAGAACCGCTATGGCTCTCTCAAAGGCTCTCCTGCTTGTACCTGAAGGGAATTTTATAAGACACACTAAAGGGCTTTACCCGGATTATTCAAAACGAGTTCGGGAAATAATGAATAAGTACACTCCGCTGATACAGCCTTTAAGCATTGACGAAGCATTTCTTGACATAACCGGAGTTCTTCACTCATATAACAATGATCACATGCTGCTCGCAAAAAAGATCAAGGATGAGATAAAGAACACTTTAAAGATCACATGTTCGATCGGGATAGCAACAAATAAGATCTGTGCAAAGATCGCATCGAAGATGAATAAGCCTGACGGAATAACGGTTGTCCCCTTTTTGAAGGAAAAAGAATTTCTTTCCGTACTTCCGGTCGAAAAGATACCGGGAGTTGGAAAGTCAGCACAGGCCAAGCTTAAGCGTTATGGCATTGAACTGATCAGTGATATTCTGAAATTCGATAATTCTTTTTATGAGAATGAGATTGGTATCCATACTTCATTCCTTCTTAATGTTGCAAACGGGAAGGGAAGTGACAGTGTAAAAGAAAATGAAGAAGAAAGGAAATCCCTTTCAAAAGAAAATACATTTTATAAGGATACTCTCGACAGGGATTTTCTGCTCTCGGAATTATATTATCTGATGGAAAGATGCTGTGAGAAACTTAGGGCAACTAAGATGAAGGGGAGAACGATTACCGTAAAGGTTAAGTATTTTGATTTTACTGTTAATCAAAAATCATTTACGGGCAGGAAGTATTCAAATCTTGAATCGGATTTCTACAATGACTCGGTGGAGCTGATGGATAAGCTACTTGTGAATAAAAAGAAGGTGAGACTGCTGGGAATAAAATTTTCAGACTTTATTACTGGTGATGATTCGATGCAGGAAAATATTTTTCAGGACAAGGACAGAAATGAAGATCTTATGAATAAGATAGATAAGATCAGAAAGAAGTATGATTATGATATTGTTAAATTCGGAAGAACGTTCGATATGTAACTCATTATAATCTTCTAATAATTTATCATGACCTTTTTTTAAAAAAAAATCCTGACAGGTCTACAGAGCCTGTCAGGATCGTACTGTTCATCATTCTTTCACCGTTTGTCCATCTGAAGAGCAGCACTGCTTCCTTTAATTAAGTTAACTCTTAGAGGTTAATGACTCCTTTCAGAGTTTTTGGCTGATCATCATTTTATCATCATCATACGTTTCGTCTGTGTATTGCCCTTTGCAAAGAGACGGTAGAAATACACTCCCGAGGGAAGAAAAGAGCCGTTAAATTCGGTTTCATATTCACCGGAAGTCTTAAATTCATTGACCAATATCTTCATAAGCTTTCCAGAAACATCATAAACATTTAGCCTGACGAATCCGTCCGAGGGAACGCTGAAGAATATTTTTGTTGAAGGATTGAAGGGATTAGGGAAATTACTTATGATAGTTTCATTCTCAGGTGGCACTAAACTATTTTCAGGTAATTCCCTAACTTTAGCGAAAATTTTGTTGGATTGTTTGTAGACAATCACAACACTATTTCTTTGGTATGTAATTGAAGTACATTCCCCCTCGCTGATTTTGTCCTGTATTTCAAACGTGTTGTTACATTGAACGGATTCGCCGGTTAAACGTAAACTTGTTGCATATAATTTGCCGGTAAAAGAATTTACCCAGGTAAATAATAATTTTCTGTTACCAGTACAGATCCCGTTCTGAACTGTTTCTGACGGGAGTATTTTAACATTAGAATTTTTAGTGATCTCACACGTAATATTTAATTCACCCTTTGTATGTCCAAGTAAGTTAAGATCCGCATCAATTGAGCCGGCTGATAAAGTATTCTGATTCCTGTCCTTTTCATTCCATATTATATATGCCCCGTTTTCTGAGTTCTCTGAGATCTTTACCATCAAAGGGTGGCTCTGATAAGATCCTGAATGAAGGTCAAGGATCTTTACATGATCAAGATCATTCATTGTCTTTATTATGATAATGTCCGAGCTATTGAGTTGTTCATTAAATCTTTCAGCAGTAACTAAAAATGAATTTTTCTCGGAGGATATTACATTGTGATTATAAAAGATCGCCTTTCTTGAATGTGAGATCATATCATTTCTGAATATCTTTTTTTCCATTTCGATTTTATTAATATTGCTATTAGTGTTATCAAGGGTGCATGCAAAAAGGTCAAAGACATAATCACTGTGATCCCTCGCGTCAAGCCACGTAATAAAAACAACATTGTTTTCATTGCAGGCAATAGTTGGTTTTCTCTGATCCGATAAAGCCGCACTGATGACAATTTCATTCCCATTGTTCCATAATTTCTTTCCGTTCAGATCGATCTTCTGGGCGTGAATATCAAAATCTCCTTCGTTAAAATTTTCCCAAACGACAATTATTTCATTGTTGCCGGTTAAAGTTGCCGACGGGCTGTAATTATAGCCTTCATAGAAAGAAGAAAGACATACAGGATTTTTCATCTGTTCACCGTTCCGATATATTTTGATCATGTACACACCTTCATATTCATCGAAAATCTTCCTGTATATAATTACAGCACCACCTTCATTGTCTGAAAATATCAGCGGATAATCCGAATCGGACGTAAAGCCCGAACCTAAACCGGAATCCAGCATCACACCATTATCCTTCCATACTATATTATTATCGGCATTCATTTTCTGTACACACAAAGAGCCGTTGTTCCTTTCATCAAGCCAGCAGATCACGGTTCCGTCTTCATTACCATTGATATTCGATTTTTCAGACGATGGAAGAAAAAGACCGCGTGTGCTTTCGCACACAGGTATTCTTTTTCCGTCAGCAAATAAATTATTATTAAGAGATAAGACACAGAAAAAAGCAGCGAAGTAAATTTCTAGAGTTCTCATTTTTGTTAAAGTTTAAGTTTATGAAATAATGATTATTATTGTGTTTAATTCCTTTCCAAGATCCGCTGATGATTCTCATCAGATCATTTGCCGGTCAACGTATCTCCCAATCATTATCCATAAACTCTTTCAATAGTCTTTCAATAGTCTTTCAATAGTCTTTCAATAGTCTTTCAATAGTCAAACATTAAAAACTAGGCAAAGCTAAAAAACTTTTCCCGACTTGTCAAATGGTAAAAAACCCGATTTGTGAAAGTAAAAAGTGAGTGAAAAGTACAAAGAGGCAGGATAAAGATGAAAAAAAATTCTATGAATTTCATTTTGTTTATAAAATAAGATTTATAAATTAGCGGGAGAAAAAAATTTCAAGGAGAACAGATGATAGAATATTTTAATGACCTTACAACCGATGAATTGTACCAGTTCGAGAAGTTTGTGTATTCCGCTTACTTCACTTCGCAAAAAAATCTGGTAAAGCTTTTCAATTACCTTTACATGCTGTATCCAAAAATCACCAGTGAGTCTTTAGAAAAAGAAAAACTTTCATTTGAAATTTACGGAGAGAAAAAAGTCAATGAACAAAAGATCAGAAAACTGATCTCGGATTTTTCCATGCTGATGGAAAAGTTTTATACCTACATTGAAATAGAGAATAACAATGCCGGCAATGAGATACTTCTTCTGAGTTCACTTAGGAAAAGAGGATTGTCAAAAAGATTCGAGATGAATTGCAACCAGCTTTACAAACAGATGGACCGTTCATTTTCAAAAGATGATCAGCATTATCTCAATAGAATCAATCTTGATAACGAAAAATTTTATTTCAACTTTGGCAAATCAAAAAGAGAATATAATAAATATCTCCAGGACAAATCCGATAACCTCGACTTCTTTTATATGTTCTCCAAACTTCACACATTCCATGAAATGCTTCATTCCGAAGGCAGGAGAAATAAGAATAATTTTTACAAAAAAAATCTTCTCAGTGAAATTCTGTCTAATGTAAAATTAAACAAAGAGAAGATCGCTACAGAACATCCCAACCTCTATATAATCTATCTTGTCTTTATGATGTTCGACACAATTGACGATAATTATCTGAAAGAACTGCAGGGATATCTTGAAAATTATGAAAAGAAATTCAACAAAGACAAGCTCAGTTATTATTACCACTATGTTACTATGTATCATATTCAGAAGATAAATCTGGGCGAGAGGGAATATATTCCCAGGGTGTTTGAGATCTACAAAAAAATGAGAGAGAAGAAACTCTTTCTTATGGACAAAATGATAACAGACGAAGAGTTTAACAATGTTGTGAACAACTCACTCGCTTTAAAGGAATATGTATGGACAGGAACCTTCATTGAGGAATACAGAAAACATCTCGATCCTGCTTTTGCAAGCGCTGCTTACAATCTTGCAAAAGCCAAACTTATTTTTTACAGGAAAGATTATAAAAATATTTTCCCTTATCTCAATGAGGTCGAATACAAAGACACTGTATATTATACGAATGCAAAATTTCAACTTGAGCTTTCAGAAAAAAATCTTGGAGTGC
>JBDTLQ010000288.1:0-4752 GCA_039934715.1 Ignavibacteria bacterium
CGAATCTATAAAATAAATTGAGCGAAGATGTTCTATAGTTCCGCTCAACTGCTGTGTCCATGCAGTACCGCTGTTCGTTGAATACATTATGCTTCCATAAAATCCTGAAGACCAGCCTTTATTCTCACTGATAAAAAAGAGAGAGATAGAATATGAATTATTCATTGGGTGATTTGTCCAGGAGAGACCTCCGTCAGTTGTTCTGACGTTCTCAGGACCAAATGTAGAATTATCATAGTATCCGGACCATCCATGCTGCGGATCGGTAAAATAAATTGAACTTAAAATCAAATTCCCGTCGATGAACTGCGGAGACCACTGTGCACCGCCATTTGTGGTATGAAAAATTCCTCCATACCCGCAGACCCATCCTTTATCCGGGTCAGAAAAATGAATTGAGTTCAATTGAATGCCGGTATTGCTTGCCAATATAAACCAGCTGCTTCCCGAATCGATAGTCTTAATGATTGTTCCGTCATTACCGGTTGAAAAACCTGTCTGTGCATTTATAAAAAATATTGAATTCAATTTAACTGATACATGACTATTAGGATTGCTCCAGTTATTTCCGCTGTTTGTTGTCTTTAAAATCAATCCGCTGTCACCTGCCGTAAAACACACCAAGTCTGAAATGACACAGACAGACTGCAGGTCTTTTGTAAAAGCATTTTTCATTTTCATCCAGCTGGTACCACTGTTAGTTGTTCTGAGTATCACGCCGTTTGTTCCGACTGTCCAGCCCGTATTAATGTTCAGGAAGCGTACGGACTTCAATGAATCAGTTGTTCCGCTGATTTGCGGAATCCATCCTGTTTGTGAGAAACAAATACTATTTGTGAAAATAAAAAATGTTATTAAAATAAAAAAAATCTTTTTTATAGTGAACATATTATTCTAAATTTCTTTCAACATACTTTTTAAAAAAGTCTTTAAGGCAGTACTGGAATTATCTAAAGGTTATTTGGAAAAATATACTGCTCGCATTTCAATTAATTTGAAACAATATATTCAAGTATTTATATTTTTAACACTTATTTTAAAATCTCAAATCGTTAAATTTGTAGTATGATCTCATTGAACAATATATCAATGCGCTACGGAGCGAAGGTGCTCTTTGATGACGTAAGTTTACGTGTAGCAGGAAAGGACAGGGTGTCGCTTGTAGGTTCAAATGGTGCCGGCAAGTCGACGATGTTAAAAGTGATAGCGGGATTCATTAAACCTGACGAAGGCGAAGTTGCTATATCGAAACATACTACTGTCGGATATCTCCCGCAGGAAGGAATACAGTTTACCGGGAAAACTTTATACGAGGAGATCTACAGTTCAGCCGGAGACATCAATAAGATCCAGGAAGAGATGCGTCAGATCGAAACGGAAATGAGCGAGAGTGAAGACACGGCTTCGGATGAATTTATGGATCTTATAAATGAATACGGAGAACTGCAGGAGAGATTTCAGATGCTTGACGGCTTTAAGCTTAAATCCAAGATCGAAAAGATCCTGATAGGACTTGGTTTTTTTGAAAAGGATTTTGACAGACAGACATCCGAATTCAGCGGAGGCTGGCAGATGAGGATCGCGCTGGCAAAACTTTTGCTTGCAAATCCATCAATATTGCTTCTCGATGAACCGACAAACCATCTCGACATCGAATCACTTATCTGGGTGGAAAATTATCTGAAGGCATACCAGGGCGCGATCGTTCTTGTATCGCATGACAGAAGTTTTCTTGATAACATAACCGGCAGAACAATTGAAATATCGCTTGGCAATGTCACCGAATATTCGGGGAATTATTCTTTCTATAAAAAAGAGAAGGAAGTGCGTAAGAAGCTTTTGGAAAATCAATATGATAATCAGCAGAGTTATCTCAGACAGCAGGAGAAATTTATTGAGAGGTTCAGGTATAAATCTACAAAATCGAGAGCAGTGCAAAGCAGGATAAAGCTGCTGGATAAAATGGATCTTGTTGAACTTGAAGATGAAGAGTCAACAGTAAGTTTTAAATTTCCACCGGCGACACATTCGGGAAAAGTAGCGATCGATCTGACGGGAATTACTAAAAGTTATGATGGTGTGAATAATGTTCTGGAAGACATTGACCTTCTGATCAGCAGGGGAGAGAAGATCGTTCTCTTTGGTGTTAATGGCGCGGGAAAGTCTACTCTGACAAGGATCATAGCTGACATGGAAGAAATTACCGCAGGTCAGGTGAAGCCGGGACACATGGTCGGCATAAAATTCTACGCGCAGAATCAGGCAGAAGTTCTTAATCCGGCTTTAACTGTTTTGGAAACAATGGAGCAGTCAGCTACAGGAGAGATAATGAAAAATTTAAGGACTATTCTTGGAAGCTTTCTGTTTAGGGGTGATGATGTTTTTAAAAAGGTCGGGGTTTTGTCCGGCGGTGAAAAATCGCGTCTTGCGCTTGCTAAGATGCTGATCGAGCCTTCGAATTTTCTCATACTTGACGAGCCGACTAACCATCTCGATATGCGCTCAAAGGAAGTTCTGATGAACGCGCTGCAAAAGTATAACGGTACAGTTCTGATCGTTTCTCACGACAGGGAGTTTGTTGACGGGATCGTTGATAAAGTAATAGAGGTAAAGAATAAAAAGATAAAGACATACATTGGCAACGCAACAGAGTATTTAAAAGAGAAGGAAAGAGAGTTTAAAAAGGTAACTACGGATAACAGGAAGCCGGTTCAGGTAAGTAAGATCGCAGAAGTGAAATCAGGGAACGGTACAATATCAAGCGCTGAAATAAAAAAGAAAAAGAAAGAACTGGAGAAGATGATAGCGCCCGTTAAGAAAAAGATAAGTGAGCTTGAAAAGCTTACGGGCCAGTATGAGAAAAAAGTAAAAGAGTTCGAGGAGACCATGAGCCGGGATGAATTTTATAAAGGCGGACATGACATCATCCATAGCACAAATGAATATAACAGTATAAAAGAGAAGTTAAAAAATGTATATTTACAATGGGAAGAGGAGACTGAAAAGCTTGCCGGTCTTGAAAAGCAATTAATTTAAAAATCAAAAAATAAAATATGAAAAAAGTACTTTGCCTGATGCTGTTAAGTCTCAGCATGATGTTTCTACAAAGCTCCGAATCCAGCGCAGGTTCAAAATTTGACCCAAAATTGAAATTCAAAAGTGATAAAAATTTTTCAAATGAGATAAAACAAAGAGACTACGATAAAGCGATGAAGTGGCATAAAAAAATTGCCGGAAGTGTTATCGGTGCTTCAATAGATTTTCAGGCTGGTTATGGTTCAACCTCAGCTAACGGCGAACCAGCTTCAGGTTCATCCGACTTAAAGACAACATCCAAGAGCGGACTTACTGCAGGCGCAATGCTCAATGTTAATTTGTTATCATTCGGTTTTTCCACCGGACTTGATTTCACAAAGAAAAATTTCGGAATAACGCTGCCTTCAATCACCGGTGTAGATTCTACAGTTGCTAATCTCAGCAATAATTATATTAACATTCCAATAAATCTGAATTTCGGTGGGATGGTATCGGATAAAGTAGGGGTTTATTTAAGCGGCGGCCCTTATCTTGGATTTCTTTTGAACGCGGAGAACGCGATAAGCGGATTCAAGGATTTTGATTTTGGTCTTAATGGAGTTTTAACCGGAAAGTATTATCTCAATCCTTTTGTAGCGATCATACTCGGTACAAAAGCTCAGTACGGCGGACTGAATAATCTGATCAGCTCAAGCTCAGTACAAAAGCTTCATACGTTTAATTTGGGCGGCTTCACCGGTGTTAGTGTAGGGTTTTGATCAGACATTCGTGGCCGGCTCTTAAAATTTAATATTCTTTTCAGTGACAAGGGGATCAACCCCTTGTTCTGTTTATGTCAGAAATTTATTTCTTCATCAGTGTAAATATAGCTGTAAGTCCCGTCCCCCCTTTCAATGTAAAATCCAAGATCGTAAACACCAGGGGCAACTCCCATATCTTTTTTGATCAGTGCAAGACTGTAACTTGTATTATCAGTAATGCTTTGTTTATTTTTTTCATTTAATTCCTTTCTTCTCATTGTTGTCGTATTCAGTACATGCAGGTTTTTATCCGATCTGAAAACAGCATAGATCTTTGAGTTTTTGCCAATAGGCTTCTTATCAGAATTCACCCATCCGTTCATATAAACATACCTGTCATTGTTTACAAAATTATTATATGTATTTGAAACATCTGAGGTGACGGTTTTGGAATTTATATTAATGTCATTTGCGGCAAAAGTTTTTAATGAGAAATCCGGAAGCTTGTAGATGTTATTTTGTATTCCGGCCAAAACCAGTGTCTTAACTGAAGCAGAGTCGGGGTAAACAAGCAGCGAATAGTCACCAACATTCGCGAGTACCGCGCCTTCGGTCAGTATCTCCTTCATTTTTTTCATATCATCAATATTATATTTGAAAGAATATAAATTGAAGCCGAGGCTGAGCAGTGTAAAGATCAGAATATGACTACGATTTATTTTTTGAGAATATATACCGATGATAGATATTGAAAAACAAATTATAAGCAGAGTTGCAAAAATGTTGTACCGTGACAAGAAGCCAACGTCAACTCTTGCAAGCGAGCTGGTAAAAATTGTAAGTATTAAGAAAAGAATGAAACCAAACATAGCCGGATTGGCGGCGTAATATTTTTTTATTGTTATGAAAACCAGTAATACTATAATTATCACACCAGAAATTATGGAGACCGCATTCCCGTACTGTGGGATCTGTT
>JBDTLQ010000289.1:0-4729 GCA_039934715.1 Ignavibacteria bacterium
AATCCCAAATTTCAAATCCGAAATCCCACATTTCAAATTCCAAATCCGAAATCCCAAATTACAAATTCCCATATCCCAAATTCCAAATCCTCAGGGCGTGATCTTATGAACAAAGCTCGTCGAATTATTATTTGTAATTAAGATATCAGTCAGATTAACAATATTGTCCGCGTTTATATCGGTTACAAGATAACCCGTTGCGAAAATTCCCGCATCATTAAAAACCAAAACTATGTCAGCCAAATTAACTGTACCGTTCTGATTTACATCTCCGCTGTATGTGCAGTACTTTCCGCCCAAGAGTTTAAGATTGTTTCCATATGCCTTTGCTGAAGATGCTGTAAAATCATAATTAAATACAGACGCATCTGCTGTAATTGAGTCACCTCCTGCCTGACTCCAAGTTTCTATTGAATTAAAATGTTTTACAACAAGATAATATTTGCCTGAGGGAGCATTTGAAAAATTATAGAGTCCGGAAAAAGTAAGTGAGTCAATAACTCCCCTTGCAGAATCTCTCATCCTGTATGGAGCGACAGCATCTCTCAGGTAAAGTGTTACTGTGTCTCTTCTGTTAAGACGGTTAAGTGAAGCATCATACATTCCCTCCATTAAAACTTTCAGATCAACATTTATTTCAGGTCCGGGACCTTCGGTACATCTCCACACACCGCCGGCAGCTGCGCCGGATGTTCCGGCAAATACTCTGATATTTGAATTATAGTTAACAGTTAATATTGGTGTTGCTGAAGTAGTGAAATTAAAGTTATTGAAAGTCAGTCCGTCATCTGTTGATCTGAAAACTCCTCCGTTGCCGGATGTAAAAAAATTTCCTGAAAGACTATAATCAATTCCTCTCTGGCTTGCCGCGGTATTGCTGGGTGCAGTCCATGTCAGACCTTTGTCGGCTGATCTGCTGAAGTTGTATGGTGAAGTTGTTGTTATCATAAAAAGTTCACCATTAGGTTTTTGGACCAGACCAAAACCATTCTTACCCGGATTAAGATTTGTGCTGAAAGTTAGTCCGTAGTCAGTTGACCTGTAGAATCCAATACTCGTTGAACCTGTCACACCCACATACACAATATTTGAACTGTCAATGTCTACTAATAAAGGAAGACAATTCAAACCTGATAAAGCTGTTTCATTAAACGTCACTCCGTTATTTGTACTTCTGAAAAATCCGGTGTTAGATGTAGCGTAAATGTAACCATTGTTTCCGCATTCAACGCCCTGAAGATTCTTATTATTAAAAACCGAAGAAGGTATTAAGGAAAAAGTCAATCCCTGGTCTGTTGATTTCAGCATGCCGGTTGAATAGTTAGCGACATACATGGTTCCCTGTGAATCATAGCCAAAGTCCCACATTGTCTGGCCTGAGCCAATGTGGACAGTGTCCCAGGAATCTCCGCCATTTGCTGACCTCCATACTCTTGATTGTGCATTGGTCAATCCTCCGGCAAATATGTTTCCGTACCTGTCATTTGATAAAGACCAGACTCCCCTTCCATCGAGCATTCGATCCCATGTCTGTGAATATGAATTGCTGTAAATGAAAAAGAGAGACGCTAAAATTAATAAAAGATTTTTCATGATTTTATATTTTGCTGAATTATAATTTGTTTTAATAAATATAATATGTTTTCACAGGAGAGTAAATATACATTTTCAAGTCAGTGTGTCAGGCTAAGAACACGACAAAAAATTGCACGCTGATGACACGGATTTATGCTGATATTCACTGATAATTCACTTTTGGAAAAAATTCTGGTATTATAATAAAAAAAAATCAATTTTTAAAATTTTAGTTTCAAAATAGTTTCTGAAGTATTCTTTTCAAATATCAAATACAAAGCTAATAAAATCAGCGACAATCCGCTTTTTCAGCGTCATCAGCGTGCCATAAAGTTTTGTCGAGTACAGAGTGTGTCAGGGAGTACAATGTTGTCCAGAATACTTTTCAACCTTGAAATTAGCTTTCGTTTGCTTTTTAAAAATAGAACATATTCAAACAAATACAAAAAGAATTATATGAAGTCATGGGTAGAGAATAAAATTTCGTACAAATGCGATACTCCCGGTTCCGGATTAAAGTATTGACCTTTATTTTAAAAGTTTTACAGGTAGTTTTATTCATACAAAAGAAACAGGATATTGTTTTATCAATCTAAAAAAATATCACGATGAAAAAAATATTTATTTTAATTTGTGTAATAATTCTTACAGGAAAAATTTCCTTTTCACAAATTAATACAGGGTACAGGATAGCAAATAAATTTCAGGTGGAAGGCGAAGGCGGCTGGGATTTTATTAATATAGACGAATCAACCGGAAGACTTTTCATTTCTCATTCTACAGTTGTTAATGTTATAGATTCACAAAACGGTAAACTGATCGGCACAATTCCTGACACAAAGGGAGTTCACGGAATTGCAATCGCAAATGATCTGAATAAAGGTTTCATAAGCAACGGAAGAGACTCTTCGGTAACAGTATTTGACCTTCAGACACTTAAGTTCATAACGAAAGTGAATGTGACAGGAATAAATCCTGATGCAATCTTATATGATCCCTATTCCCGGAAAATTTTTGTATTTAATGCGAAGAGCAATAATGCTACTGTTATCGATGGAAAATCAAATGAAGTAACAGGAACAATTCAATTTCCGGGAAACCCCGAAGTTGGTGTCACTGACGGAAAAGGAAATGTATTTGTGAACATAGAAGATATAAGCATGATCTGTAAGATTAATCCGATGACATTAAATATAGAGCAAAGCTGGTCCGTTGCTCCGGGTGAAGAACCGAGCGGACTGGCGATTGATGCTGAGAACCACAGGCTGTTTTCTGTATGCAGCAATAAATTAATGGTTGTTGTTAACAGCGATGATGGAAGCATTGTCACAACTTTGCCGATCGGAGAAAGAGTTGACGGAGCAGCTTTTGACAGTGTTCTTAAACGTGCTTACAGCTCTAACGGAGAAGGCTCATTAACGGTAGTTCAGGAAGAAGATGCAAATACTTTTAATGTTCTGGAAAATGTAGATACACAAAAAGGAGCAAGAACGCTCACGTTGGATAATACTACCCATCACATTTATTTACCTACGGCAGAATTCGGAGCTCCACCTGAACCCACGGCAGATAATCCTCACCCGCGCCCTGCGATTTTACCGAATACATTCGTAGTTCTTGATATAGAACCCGTAAAATAAGAAATTAGAATTGAGGATTCGGATTTGGGATTTCAAATTTGCAAGAGCAATCTTGAAATCCCAAATTCCAAATAAAGCAGTCACGGTCTCTTGATCGAAACCATACGCATGTATATTTGTTGTGAAATCATAACTTAATGAATTTGATGTAAACATTTGTCCGGTACTGCTCCATGTTTCAATTTAATTTCTGTGTCTCAAAACCAGATAATAATTTGTACTATTCGACACATTAGAATAAGTTAGTATTCCAAAGCCTGATGAATTCAGTAAATTTTTTAAGTATTCTATTATTGCAAATGGCGGATATCTATTTCTCAAATAGACAGCTACTGTATCAGGAATCATTGAGAATGTAAGGTTGCAACTTTAAGTTGCCAGCTAAAAATTTATGTTGAGCTACAAAATGGGCTCCATTTGAATTTTCCTAGTTTGTGTTTAGTTTAAATTTTCTTGTAATGTCACTTTGTCTCGCTAATAGAAGTATTTTTATTAAATGTCAGATCACTCACCATCTGTTCAAATTTCGAGAGTCTTTCTTTCAGCATATTATTTTCTTCTTTCAATTCCTGTATAGCTTTCACCATCACAGGCAAAAGATTTCCATATGTAGCTTCGAGCTTTTCAGGATTGTCTTTCAAAACAAGATTCAGCCATTCTGCATTTTCAGTTGTCTGAACTTCATCAAGCTCCTGTGCAATAAATCCTGCAGTCGGGGTTTCCTTTATTTTACTTCCGTCTGAAATAGTATTTTCATACCACTCTCTTTTATCCCAGTTAAACTGACGTGGCTTAATCTTCATTAAAAAATCAAGTCCAAGTGACAGGTCTTTAACATTTTTCTTATCTCTTGCATCTGATAAGCTGGTAATCGTTTGAACATTGCATCTTAGAGATAACACCTGATTGTCGCCAAGTGTGATTTGGTTAATAGCTGAAGGTGTAGTTGGCTCTGCATCGTTTCCTATGCAGGTAAGATTACTTCCTCCGTTAATTATAGATCCTGCAAAATCTCCAACGGTTGTATTGTAAGATCCGGTTGTGTTGTTAAATAAAGAATTAAATCCCAAAGCCGTGTTATTAAAGCCCGTGTTGTTGGAATATGAAGACTGATGACCAAAAGCTATGTTATTAGCGCCGACGGTGTTGGAACTTAAAGAATTATTTCCAATAGCTGTATTATAAGAGCCGGTGGTGTTAGATATTAAAGAACCCTTTCCCACCGCAGTATTATTATCTCCTGAAGTGTTGTAAAATAAAGAATTATGTCCCACCGCTGTGTTCTCAGTGCCATTTATGTTGGAACTTAAAGAGCTCATTCCCACAGCGGTATTTTTAGAGCCTGTGGTGTTAGATGTTAAAGAAAAAGATCCTAAAGATGTGTTCTCAGACCCGGTTGTGTTTAACCGCAAAGACCAAAGTCCCAGAGCTGTATTGTACGAGCCTGTGGTATTGTAATATAAAGCAGCAGATCCTACAGCTGTATTATTATAGCCAATTGTGTTTGATAATAA
>JBDTLQ010000290.1:0-4724 GCA_039934715.1 Ignavibacteria bacterium
CCCACGGGCCGCACGCATTGATCGTTTTTTTGGCTTTTATTTTTATTTCTTTCCGATAATCCATTTAGTAAAAGGCTTGCAATCATAATTTTTTTAATAGCGGTTCTTACTGACTGGTATGACGGATGGCACGCGAGAAAATTCGGACAGGTGAGCAAGACCGGAATATTCCTTGATCCGCTCGCGGATAAAGTACTTACTTCCGCGGCGTTCATGGCGTTTTACATTATCGGCATAATGCCTTTATGGATGGTGATCGTGATCGTAGTGAGAGACATTACAATTACAATTCTCCGTTCTATACAGGAACTGAACGGTAAGACGATGAAGACGTCTTTTATTGCAAAGACAAAAACATTTATACAGATGGCATACATTTTTTTAATTGTGATTTTAATTGGTCTGACTACCTTTGATGTTGATGCTTCTTTTAAAAGTGCCATCTTTGATTTCCTTCACTCGGATATAAATTATTTCATTATTCTTTTAATAACCCTCGTAACCTTATACACAGGCATAACATATTTTTTTGAGAACAAAACTATAGTTAAGCCTGTTGAGACTAATTAAAGCAAAAAAGGTAGTTGACCCTGACGCGAAGGTAGATCTCTTCAGCAAAATTTTTTCAAGCTTCTTCTTAACAGGATATTTCCCTGTAGCAAGCGGAACCGTCGGCAGCCTGGCAGCTCTGATCATATTTTGCTTCAGTATCTTTTACAGCCCTGTTGTACTTTTTTTATTAATTGCATTTTGTTTTGTGACCGGCATCTTTACTTCAAAGAATGTCATGAAAAGATATGGTGATGATCCGTCCGTTGTGGTAATTGATGAATCTGTCGGAATGTGGTTAACTGTATTAATATTCATTTTATTATCGGGATCAGTTCCGAGCTTGTTTTATCTGGGAATAAGTTTTCTGGCATTCAGGTTTTTTGATATTACAAAACTGCAGCCCGCGAAATATTTTGACGGACTCAACAGCGGATTTGGAATAATGATGGACGATGTCGTCGCGGGAGTGTATGCCGGGATAACTGTTTATTTGATCTGGCTGAGTAAATTAGATTTTAGATTTTAGATTTTTGATTTTTGATTTAGCAGTTGAATTTAAAACTGTAACTGATTCTAATCTAAGATCTAAATCTAAGATCTAAGATCTAAAAATCTAAGATCTAAGATCTAAGATCTAAAATCTAAAATCCAAAAATCCAAAAAAGTTGAAAGCAAAATTAATAACAGTTGGCGATGAGATCCTGATCGGGCAGATCGTGAATACGAATGCCGCTTTTATTGGAGACAGGCTTTTTTCTATCGGGATACCTTTGGAGAAAACTGTGGTGATAGGTGATGATGAAAGTATTATGCTTCAGGAGTTTGAAGATTCTTTAAAAAATTATGATGTAACAATTATAACGGGCGGGCTGGGACCGACTCATGATGATATTACAAAACCCGCTCTCGTAAAATTTTTTAATGACGAACTCGTAACAGATGAAAAAGTTTTAGCGTATGTAAAAAATATTTTCAGTTCAAGAAACCTCCCCATGCCCGAATCAAATAACGGGCAGGCACTTGTCCCGAAAAATTCTAAGGTTATCTGGAATTCAAACGGCACTGCTCCCGGAATATGGATCGAGCGGGACAATAAAGTTTTCATAGCAATGCCGGGAGTTCCTTTTGAAATGAAAGGCATGGTGGAGAATGAAGTTCTGAAAATGCTAAGGAACAAATTCTCCTGGAGCATCAATACTTTTCTGATGCAGAAGACCCTGCAAACCACCGGGCTTGGCGAATCTACATTGCATGAAATGATTGGAGACGTAAATGAGATCGTCGGTGAAAACAAGCTCGCGTTTCTTCCATCAACTGCTGGTGTAAGGCTGAGAATAAATGTTAAAGGCAACAGCGAAGCAGAAGCAAAGAACAAACTTAAGGAAATTGAAAGTAAGATCAGGGAAAAGATTGAGACATATATTTTCGGGACTAATGATGATGAGCTTGAAAAAGTCATAGGAAATATTCTCGCGGAAAGAAAACAAACATTGTCTGTTGCAGAGTCTTGCACGGGAGGAAGGATCTCATCAAAGATCGTCAGTGTGCCGGGCAGCTCGAGATACTACATTGGAGGAGCATGCGTTTATTCAAATAAGGAAAAGTTCGATCTGCTTAATGTCAGTAGGGAGACAATTGAAAAATACGGAGCGGTGAGCGAACAGACCGCAATTGAAATGGCCGAAGGAATAAGATCTCTGATGGAAACAGACTATGCGTTATCAACAACCGGCATCGCAGGTCCTACAGGTGGAACAGAGGAGAAGCCGGTCGGACTTGTCTGGATCGGTTTTTCAAGTAAAGAAAAAAAATACGCTTTGAAGTTTTTATTCGGGAACAGGAGAGACATAAACATAGAAAGATCCTCTCAAAGAGCATTAGAAGTTTTAAGGAGAGAACTTTTAAAGATAGAAATTAAGTTTTAACTTTGCAATTAAATCATTATTTTTAATAAACCTGTTTTGAATCAAACTAAAATATTAAGAAAGGGAAATTTTCTATGAGGAAATTCTTTATTTACTTATCAATTTTTTTTCTTGGAGTACTAATATATGTTAAAAATCCCGGTACAAGCTCTGCTCAATGGGATGATCCGCGTTACGATCGAGTTCCGGATAATTTAAGAACCAATGACAATTCTAATTTCAGCAGTCCTGCATCGGTAGTTACGATAAATGATTATGATAATTTTGATATAGGAGTGGATTTTTCCGAAGTTCACATTGTAATGAATCCAAGGAACCCGCTTCAAAGTATTGCAGCATGGAATAATTTATCTTCGTCAATAGGTGCCAAGCCTTATTATACAATCAATGGTGTGGATTGGACCGCAGCTCCTAATCCGTCATGGGCAGCTACAATGGCAGGGGATCCTGTACTTGCGTATGACAGTTTAGGAAATTGTTACTTTGAAAATATGTACGGGGGCATAGTAGGTACCAAGGTGGCGACATCTTCCGATAACGGTCAGACCTGGGCTAATATAGGATTTGGAAATACAGGCAATGATAAGAACTGGATCGCTGCCGATCAGACAAATGGTCCATATTCAAATTATGTTTACACTGTAATGACGCCGGGTAATTTCAAAAGAAGTACTGACAGAGGCTTAACCTTTACTCAGACTTTTTCTTCCACAAATTCTTTGCCCGGGAATATGGTGTGTGTCGGACCAAGCTTAGATGGAACAGTACAAGGCGGTTCTGTTTATTTTGTAACGAGCACAGGTTCCGCTTTTAACGCGATATATACTTTCAACAGATCAACAGACGGCGGAGCGACTTTTAATTTCATGTCCTCACAGAATTTTGCAAATACAGTAGGAACCCAGGTTGGGGGAAGAAACTCAGTTCAGAATTTGAGAACGAGACCTTATCCTTTTATATGTGCTGACAACAGTTACGGTCCGAACCGCGGAAGATTTTATGTAATCTATGCTTCAAACACTCCTGTAGGAAACGGAAACAAGCCTGATGTGTTTTCAAGATACTCAACGGACGGAGGCACTACATGGTCAGCTGAAGTTACCGTGAATGATGATGTAAATTCACAGCTCAATAATCAATTTATGCCCGCACCATGGTGTGACAAGGAAACCGGAAAACTTTATGTTCAATGGATGGACACAAGGGATTGTCCGACAAGCGACAGCGCTCTGATCTATGCTTCATATTCAACCGACGGCGGAGTTACGTTTGCTGCCAACCAGCCGGTTTCAAATAAAAAGTTCAGGATCAACTGCACACAATGCAATGGCGGAGTACCTGCTTATCTTGGTGATTATAACGCAATTACTTCCAACTCAAAAACTTCGATGCTTGCATGGACCGATTTCAGAAATAATTCATTTGGAAACTATGTCGCTTATTTCCCTGACTATGCATTGAGAATGAATCCGACTTCAGTCGAAATTAACAGCAGTAATTTTGCAGTATTCAGGGCAGTAGTTCCTTCTGTAAAACTATACAATGATGTAACCACCTTTGAAGCAACAGTCACACCGCCTCCTGCATCAGGTTCTTTAACAGTTTCATTTCCAGGCGGAAATACATTAAGCAGTTACCCTGATTCATTGCTTGTGAGAGTTAACGCGGCTCCGCTTACAAGCGCGGGAATTTATTCTGTGAAAATTACAGCAAATGGTTCAAACGGAACCCCTGTTCATGTGAGAACAGTTACTGTGACAGTTGGTCTCGTTGGTATCTCTTCTGAAAATGAGATCGCTACAAGTTATGAGCTGTCACAAAATTATCCTAACCCGTTTAATCCTTCTACAAAGATCAGTTACAATCTGCTGAATCAGACGAATGTAAGCATAAGCGTGTTTGACGCGATGGGTAAATTAGTTTCAACTATAAATAAAGGAACGCAGGAACCCGGAAGCCATTCGGTTGTTTTCAACGCGAATAATTTATCATCAGGAGTTTATTATTATAAACTTGTTACCGATAACTTTACCGATACAAAGAAAATGCTTTTGATAAAATAATTCACAAAGAATTATGTTAAAAGTTTGATGTATAAAAAAAATTAATTTTTAATATTGAAACGGAGCCGGGTAAGATAATTTATCCGGCTCTTTGTTAATGTGATGTTCGTAAATCGTCAATTGTCAATTGTCAATAGTGAATAGTGAATAGTGAATAGTGAATAGTGAATAGTGAATAGTGAAT
>JBDTLQ010000291.1:0-4707 GCA_039934715.1 Ignavibacteria bacterium
CTACCACACTTCCACCGCCTGTAGTATCAATGACCTCCAAAGTCCTGTTTACAAGCAGCTTTGAAAAGTCAACTGTCAATGTCAGTGAATTGTATTCTGATTTCAAAACTTCATAAGCGAATCCAAGTCTTAACTGCTGAGGAAGAGGATCAGCCTGCTCGGCATCAACGTAAGAAATTTTAGGTCCCATGTTGGATAAGTTGATTCCGCTCGAGAACCTGTTAGCAAGAAACTTAGGACCTTTAAAAGGTCTGTACATCGTTGACAGGTCAAAGCTTGCAGAAATTCCTGTCCCTGTTCCCTTTTCATTTCCAACATTTAGATCATTCGGAGATAACCTGCTGTAAATAAATCTTCCGGTCACGCCGCCTGCCCAGTCCTTACCAAGCATTGTAGCATAAGCAACAGCAAGAGCCATTTCATATGCTTTATAGTTTCTGTCAGGCTGAGCGTTTCCAAACTCATCAGTTACTATAACTTCACCGATGTTAAGGTATGTAAGATCTGCTCCGATTGTGCCTTTGATGCTTTTGATATATTTTTTTCCGGCAATGTAATCATAGAAAAGATCACCTATGTTTAATCCTGCAAGCCATGGGGAGTGAGTAAAGTTAATTTCAGTTCCGACCTTTTGATATGCAAGTCCTGACGGGTTCCAGTGCATTGCTGTAGCGTCATCCGCTATCGCGGTACCTGTCTCACCCATACCGCCGAATCTTGAGTTCGGTCCGATGAGCAGAAATGGAACACCTGTTGATATTGCTGTCTGTGAATAAAGTTCATTACTATTAAAAGTAAAAAAACCGATTACGATTAAACTTACGCAAAAGCTTGCGAATGTCTTTTTTAGCATTAAATGATTTTCCTCCGTGTTGTTTATTTTAACTTGGCAAGCTTTCCTGTTGTGCTTTTTGAAAAGACGCCATCTTCTGATTTAATAAAAATTTTGTAAATATATGTTCCGTTGGCAATAGCGTCGCCATCGTTATCTCTACCGTCCCATTGCAAAGATACAAACTTATCTGTAATATTGGTTTTATTCAATTCTTTTATTAATCTTCCGCTGACAGTATAAATTTTGATGTCTGCTGTTAACGGTTCATCAAAGTTATGCTCGAATACAAAGTTGGTAAAATCCTGCATCGGGTTAGGATAATTGTAAATATTATCCAGAGCGAGATCGCTGTTTCCCTTTACATTGAATTCGATACTCGATGTATTATAGTTATTATAAGTATCCCAGGCTTTTACTTCGAGCTTATACTTCCCGTCCTGAAGATTCTGCATCTGATATTCAACCGTTCCTGTCTGATACCCGGAGTTACTTACGTAAAAAGGAGTAAGGTCGATCTTATTATTTTCATTATCATTAAGGATGGCTTCAATCTTATGTCCAATGGTACCTGTCAGATTGATCCCGTTCTCATCTGTAAAATCAGCAATGAGCTTCGGGTTTTGATTTACAATGTCTCCGTTTCTGAAGCTCCTGCTGCCTAAGAATAAATTTACGACCGGACCTGTAGAATCAGCAGCTGCTGTGCTGTCCGTGCCTGCCATTATAACGCTATCCGAAAATCCAAGTCCGTCGGATTGATTGTTCTTAAAATACGCGATGATCTTTCCTCTTCCCGGATTAAATGAGATATCTCTGGGTACGATAAACTCCATGTTCCATGTACCGTTGTTAATGCTTGACGTACCCGTGAATATAAGTCCACCCATTAAACGGAAGTTAAACGGAAAACCAAAATCGGTAAGGTTAATTGTTTTGTCGACATCAAGAACCTTGAGGTCAAGAACTCCATTGTAGTCCTGCCAGAATGAAGAATCCGTTCTGAGGACGCTTCCCGAAATCTTTACCCTTTGCAGCGACTTCATTTCGAAAAGTGTAGTACCCGGTACTCCGTTTATGCTGTCTATTCTTGTAATATACTGAGGAACTCCAAGTCTTAAGGTAGGGTCTCCAAGGAGAGAAAATTTCAGATCATTGTCAAACGTATGATGCTGCTTGACGTTAAACATGGCCTTTCCGTATCGTAGCCTCAAATTCATAGAATCAATTTTAAAGAGGTTATCATAAAGTTCATTATTGAACTCTGCATTCAGATCAGCGTATACTGCTCTTACTGCTGCCATTACTGCGATCGCCCCTTTATCTTTTATTACAACCAGTTCTTCCGCGGCGCTTACACTATACGGATCATCCCATCTTGCAAGGTCACAGCTGGCGATCGTTACAAACGGATATTTATCTTTATTATTTAACTGAGGGATAGAAGTTTGTTTTTCAAAAACGTGCTCATGCGCCCACAGATCAGTGCTGCCATGTCCTGTATAATTAATTATCAGTCTTCCGTCATTCCAGTGTCTGATTACATCAGCATAAGCTCCCGGCTTTCTTCTACCCTGCGGAGTGATCTCTGTTGGATAACTTACGATATATATTTTATTCTTTCTGATAAAATTAGGAGTATGATTTTGAGCCACATCTTCGCACTGATCGGTATGAACACTGCGCTCCTCTCCCTGGGTTGCTTCCGTTGTCCAGCCGTCATCCGCGACATATGTTGCCTCGTTTCTCCATTTGCCGTAATTTAGCGGATCTTCATAACTTATGATCTTATCAACAACAATGTTCGCCTGCTCAATTGTATTTACCGGTAATCTTCCTGAACTAAAATCAGTTACCGCATATCCTATTGGATTTTCATAATCCTCTGTGACCTCAACCAAAAAATCATCACTGCAATAACTTTCAATTTCATCTGAGGTACTGGAATTTTTTTCAATCGGAGGCAGCCAGTTTTTTACACTTCCGTTGTACAGATTGTAAATGTTTTTATAATCATAACTTCCGTCACCGAAAAATAAAATATACACAGGTCTTTCCTCCCAGTTATTGTAAGCATACTTAATGAAATTTCTCAAAGCGACAGGATCCTGCAAGCCTCCCGAAAATTCATTATAAATTTTTTCCGGATCCACTACAACAGTCTTCAGATAATTAGAACCCGGTTTTTCCCTTTGTGCTTTAAGCCTGTTGGCAGCAGAAAGAAATTCCTTTGGTGAAATAATCATGAAGCTCGCTCCTCCTGCAAGATCACCTTTCAGATTCTGGTTAGAAATTTTCGCCGATATAGAAGAAGGCGTTTTATAATTATTTCCTCCTATAGCATAAAACTCTTTAGGATTTTTGCTCGCAAGTTCGGATTGAAATTTCAGTACCCCGCCCGAAAATGAAACCGGGTTTATCATTGATACATTTTCAAACTGCGAGACTTCATAAAGGCTGATATCAGACGAAGTAAAATTGCTAATCTGATACTCTACTGTAGCGCTTGTATCGGGTGAATTGAATCGGAGTACATTGTTCTCTGCAGAAAAATATCTGTCATAAAGAACTTCATAAAAGTCATAATATCCCGCTACATTCGGCGAGTTGCCGTCCTGTGAACGCAGGGAAGCTTTAAAATTTATGCTGCTCTTTCCGGGGGTCAGCACATAACTCAATCCATACGGGCTGTCTCCAAGATCTATTAGATTAATATGTGAGAAGCCGCTTACAAGATTAGTTACATATTTGGTCTGGAGAAAATTTGAATTCAGATCCTCTACTCTCCAGTACTCGGGAAAAAATGATCCGTTACCGAATCTGAATCTGAAATTGACAGCACTGCCGTCCATATATCCAGGGAGGTCTTTGTTAAATGTGAAATTCTGATTTACACTTATTCTCTGGCTCACCCATAAAATTCCGGTAGAACCCAGATTGACCACATCAGGCTCTTCAAAAAACATTTCCCTGAAAGACGGAAGCTGCCCAATGCCGGGAAGATTAGTTGAATTTGTTACGTTCATTCTTTGCCCGTTTGATCCTCCGTATGATATCCAGTAATAGTTGGATCTGGAGAAAGTATTTACTTTATGCTTGTAGACCTTTCTGTCTGGATCGTATTTCCATTCATTCGCGCTTCTTCCATAGAATATTAAAAAGTCACCGTCATTAAACTGTCCGTCGTCCTGTCCCGAAAAGAAAATTCTGTTTTCGACCAGATCATTTGGTACTATAGTAGAATTTTTGTACGGCAGCTCAGCGCCTCCGTTGCCATATATCTTGATTGTTCTCGGATCAATGCCGGATGTATTGATACCTGCTGTCTGTAAAAAGTTTTTATCTATTTTGTACATACCCGGTTCTTTGATCTCTATCTTGTAAAAATCTCCGCTGGCAAGCACACTGTTTTTTACAGGCAGATCCTTCATCTCTGAAAATTCCTTTGTACACCAGTTAATTGCAGCACTGGAGTTAATGCCCACGTCATTGATGAAAGACTTTTCTTCAGCACTTAGTATTTTGTTGTTATAAATAGGTGAGTTTCCGAATTTAACCCTGACTCTTATATAGGTATACTTTTTTATTGAATTGGTTACCGGGTTGTATAATACAGGATATATATTAAGGTGTCCGAAATACTTGTTTCGAAGAGAACCGATCGGTGGCAATTCTACTTCATTGCCCGGAAAATACCTGTTCTCACTATAAACTTTTTCATCCTTATTAAATACCGGAACTACCGCGTCCTTATCCTTTGATTGTTTTAAGCTTGGTACAGGAGCGACCTCAACATTCGGGACCTCGGTGAACTTACTATCGATAATTTCGATCTGATTAAACTGGCTGCCCGGAAAAAATAAAGAGAATGACCT
>JBDTLQ010000292.1:0-4704 GCA_039934715.1 Ignavibacteria bacterium
CCCAGAATTGATGATGACAGCTCAGGTGTATTAAGATATGTAAGAATTGAATTCCCAGGTGTCAATCTTACCGGGATCTCCGGAAATGAGATCAATGGTTTGACAATGGGCGGTGTAGGAAGCAGAACCGTTATTGATTATGTTCAGGTAAGCTACAGTGGTGATGATTCTTATGAATGGTTCGGAGGGACGGTAAACTGTAAATATCTCATCGCATACAAAGGACTTGATGATGACTGGGATACTGACAACGGGTTTAGAGGAAAGATTCAGTTTGGGTTGAGTGTCCGGGATACAGGTCTTGTTGATATAAGTACTTCAAACGGATTTGAATCCGATAATAACGCGAACAGTCCTACAAATTTTAACGGACCAAGAACACGTCCGGTTTTTTCCAACATGACCGTTGTAGGTCCTTTTTTTAATACAGGTATTTCAATAAGTACATTGTGGGGAAGGGGAGCGCATGAAAGAAGAAATAGCCTGATGTCACTTTACAATTCTATAGTCATGGGATGGAGAGTCGGATACAGGTTCGATGGCAGCGGAGTTTATAATGCAGCTTCTTCAGATACAATTCAGATAAGAAATACAATATTCGGCGGTAACGTGAAATTAGCGGATACAGTGGCTCCGGCTTCTTTTTCTGCACACTTATTTCTGCAAAATGCTGCTTACAACAATACAGTTTTCTCAACAGCTGCTTCGGTTCAGTTGAATAATCCGTTCGCGATTTACCCTGAAGTTCCACTGCCGGCTGACAATGTTAGTAACTGGCTTCCTTCGGCAGGCTCACCCGCTCTCAGCGGCGCGGACTTTTCAAATCCTAATCTAGGCGGATTTGAAAATGTATCATACAGAGGTGCATTCGGAACTGCCAACTGGACTTATGAATGGGCGCAATTCAATCCGATAAATTATACAATTCCTGTTACTTCAAATTATTTCATAACTGTCGCACCTCAGGGTTTTTACAATACAGGATTGGGAAGATTAAATATGAGTGATACGGTAAGAGCATACCTGAGACAAACTTCAGCCCCATTCTCAATCGTTGATTCAGCTAGAGCTTTAGTAGATGCAGTTTCATTGACAGGAAAATTTAATTTCATTCATGCACCGTCCGGAACATTCTACATTCAGCTTCAACACAGAAATTCGATCAGAACCTGGAGCAAAAACGGAGGCGAGCCTTTTACCTCAGCATCGGATAATTTCTATAACTTTACTTCTTCAGTTTCACAGGCATTCGGAAGCAATCAGATAGTTGTTGGTCCTGTATCAGCGATCTATTCCGGTGATGTAAATCAGAATGATGTTATAGACCTCAGTGATCTGCTGTTAGCTTTTAATGATGCGCAGAACTTCGCGACCGGATATGTAAATTCAGATGTGAACGGAACAGGCGTTGTCGATCTGAGTGATCTGCTGGTGATATTTAACAATGCTCAGAACTTTGTTACTTCGATAAGACCGTAAAAAGATAATATCGTCCAGATTAACATTCAGTTCGGGTCAATAATTTGTTGACCCGGATTGATTTTTTTTAAAACACTTTTTTGATAACCATAAAAAGAATAGAATGAAAAAATTAAAAACTCTTTCAAAATTATTGCTGCTATCACTTATATTAATTGGCTGCAAAAATTCATATTCACAAACACCAACCTATAATTTAACAGTAAAGAATATTCATCTTGTCGCGCCGGACTCATTAACATTTGAGATTTACATACTTCATACAAACCAGAGTGTTACAGACTTTTATTATTGCGCAGGACAGTATTTCTTCAGATTTAATTCAGGATTTGGAAACGGCGGAACACTTAAATACAGAAGACTTGCATCTGGATTGCCGCCAGGAATATATCCGCTGAATCCGACAGTAACAGGCAATGAACTCAGACTGGCAACAAACCTTCCGCCTGCTCCGGAGGCTGCTCCAATGATCTCTGATACTTTACCCGGAACACTTGTTGCGCGAATGAGTTTGAGAACATCTGCGGGTTCTTTTGCTGCCGGTCAGTATTTTGGTCTGAGATGGAGGAATGATGATGACCCCCCTCTATACACAAAGGTCTCTTGTTTTATAGGAACCAAGGCTGTAGAAATTACAACTCCTCTGACACACTCAGTTGATTCATCGATGAGCTCCATTGAACCGTTATCAGATATTGTCCCACAGTCATTTAATGTTTATCAAAACTATCCTAATCCTTTTAATCCAGTGACCCAAATTAAATTTGATATCGCGAAAAATTCCAATGCTAAGTTAAGTGTATATGATATTACAGGCAAAGTGGTTGAAGTATTGGTAAATGAGAAACTGATCGCCGGATCTTATGAGTTTAAATGGGATGCTTCAAAATATTCAAGCGGAATTTATTTCTACAGACTGCAGACAGATAAATATAATAAAACAATGAGAATGGTCCTGATAAAATAAAACCGGATGTTCTTTATTTCCACATCCGTCCAAAACGTTTGTATTGTTTGTTAAATATATTTAAACATAATAAAGGATACAAATTGGAATAATGCGGAAGTTCTGAAAAATGATGTTGTGACGCAAGTCGGGCTGAACTGCAGGTTTACGGGACAGCGGAAACTTTATTCAGACACTTTTGATCATGATCTGGTTGATGAACTATGGCTGAAAATATTTCCTGTCACACCTGGCAAAGGAAACGGTTGTCGCTGAAGGCATCATTCCCGCGGCAGTTACTCTTGTTGAATCTAAAGTTTCGCCGCGCCTGGTTTAATAGTCGCATCTTATAAACGAGCAGGAGATGTTAAGACGTGATCTTCTAAATTATAACTCAATTCAAAAACCCTGTAAAGAAGTCTTTACAGGGTTCATTATTAGTTCCTAACACTTCTACATTCTATCAAGAGTGTGCTTTTCTAGACCCCGCCGGACACAAGCACCTATTAAATTAAATTCGTGTTCCAAGGATTTATGATAATTAAACGGATCCTTCCCCCGAATTTGCCCGGGCCTTCTGCAATCCAGCTTATTGTGTTTGAATTGCCAACCAGAGAATTGTAGCTGCTGATCCTTGCTTCAGTATATTCAATTGCTTTTCTTCTTAAAACAACAGGGTCTGCATTTTACTAAGCATCTAGTGGTTTGATCAATTTATCCGGTTTAATAAATGTAGTGCACTTCCAACAAATGAACTTAAATTGAAATTTCAAATGAAACAATCTCAATTCGGTTAACAACGTAGAAGGCAATTGCTTTTCAAATCATTTTCTCTTTTGAAATTTATATGCTTTATTGTTTTCAAATGAAATATTTTTTTGGTTTTAAAAAATTAACCCTTAAAACTTTTTTTAACCACAAAGCGCGCAAAGAAATCAAAGATTTATTTTAAAATGATCTTTTTAAATTAAGAAGCTTAATCTTTGTGAGCTTTGCGTGTCTTTGCGTGTCTTTGAGTTTTTTGCTGTTAAAACCAACGTTTGATTCCAATGCAAACGTTTTGGACGGATGTGGTCGATTGCCTGATTTTTAGTTTTAACTACTCATAAAATATTATAATAATTATATTCAATTTTTTAAAAAACTTAATCCGGATCCATGAAAAGGTTAACAACGTTGTGATATGTTTTTTTTTGCCTGCCGGGGACACGCACAAGAGATCACCAAACTACATAACCAATTATTTTTATCTATGATGCAAGCGGCTCCATAATGGCATTAATGAAGATTTTAGTTAAACCGGTTCAAAATTTGATTTGTAGATTTCTGAATTCTTAAAGATTTCAGAAACCCGCAAATTATAAAAATATAAAACTCAAAATAAATTTCAAAAAATAAAAAATAAAAACTATGAACATTATAATTCAAACAATTAACTTCAGGGAAAGCACGGAATTGAAAGATTTTATTTATGATAAACTGGATAAATTAACTATTCTTGATCCGGAGATAATCAGGATGGAAATAACTTTAAAAGAAGGCGCTAAAAATAATCCGTCGAATAAATGGTGCTCACTATATATTTCTCATCCTGGTGAGAATCAGTTTGTAAAAAAGAGAGCCGGTACTTATGAAGAAAGTATTATTCTCGCATCTGAAACAATGGAAAAAATATTGAGAAGAAATAAATCCAAAAAAATCAGGGATAGAAAATCTTCATTAAAAATATTAAAGCAAATGTAAAATTTGAAATAACCGATTATGAAAGAATTTTTTAATTATACATTATTGGATACCGGCGGTTACCGTCTTACTGTCGGAATGCTGATAGCAGCAATCTCCATCATCGCTATTGCAAAAATACTGGTACTGACTATTCAATACGTTTTCGGAAAAAGGACAAAGTCTTTCCCGGAGAATGAAGAACGCCTTTACTCAATTTTAACATTAATAACTTACATCATCTGGGTTATAGCATTTGCCCTAATGCTTGAGAATTTAGGTATCAAGGTTACTTTTCTCATTGCAGGATCCGCTGCATTGCTTGTTGGGCTTGGACTTGGACTTCAGCAAACATTTAATGATATTGTTTCCGGCATAATTATACTTGTAGAAGGCAGTCTCAAAAAAAATGATGTCGTGGAAGTTGACAAATTAGTCGGAAGGGTAAAGGAGATTAATCTCAGGACTTCAGTAATTTACACACGCGACAGCATTGACATGATTGTTCCAAATCACAAATTCATAAATGAAAACGTTATTAACTGGTCACATCATTC